>JALOCA010000007.1 GCA_023227965.1 Lentimicrobiaceae bacterium
GGAAAAACAACCTTTTTCAATTAGGAATGTATTTACTTATCGTCATTCTTATCAACATCATAGGTTCGTTTCTCTTTACCCGGTTCGATCTTACTGCCGAAAAAAGGTACTCGCTTTCCCCGGCAACTAAAACGATGTTAAAAGAGCTTGACGATATAGTTTTCTTCAGGGTGTACCTTGACGGGGAATTTCCGGCAGGTTTCAAACGATTGAAAAATGAAACTAAGGAAATGTTAGACGAATTCAGGGCATACAGCAACAATATTGAGTATGAATTTATCAATCCTTCGGAAAGCGGAAACAGCAAAGAAAGAAACGATACTTACCAGCTTTTGGTAGAAAGGGGGCTTAATCCTACCAATTTACAGGTAAAAACAAAAGAAAGCAATTCGCAGCAGATTATCTTTCCAGGGGCTTTAGTAAGCTATAAAAACCACGAAGTTCCCCTGCAACTACTTATTTCCCAAATGGGCATATCATCCGAACAAATCATCAATAACTCCGTAAAACAACTGGAATATAACATAATTAACGCTATCCGAAAACTGGCTGTCCGCGAAAAGCCTAAAATTGCTTTCATTGAAGGACATGGTGAACTTGACAAAATGCAGGTGTATGATATTACCAACGCACTGAGTGAGTTTTACACAGTAGAACGAGTAAAAATCGATGAAAAAGTTTTTAGCCTTACTAAACGCGATAGCACAAAAGACGGGAAAATACACGTAAGAAATCTTTACAAAGCTATTATCATCGCCAAACCCGATTCCGTTTTCAGCGAAAAGGACAAATTTATTATTGACCAGTTTATCATGCGTGGAGGGAAGGTTCTGTGGCTGATTGACCCGGTGAGTGCCAGCATGGATAGTCTGCAAAATACCAGTCAAACCATGGGCATTGCCAACGAAATTAATCTTGAAGACCAGCTTTTTAATTATGGGGTCAGATTAAACAATAATTTGTTGATGGACCTTACCTGTCTTCCTATTTCGATGGTTACCGGAATGATAGGTAACCAGCCGCAAATCAGCCTGTTCCCCTGGTATTATTTCCCGGCAGTTTTTTCGCAAAGCGAGCACCCCGTGGTAAATAATCTCAATGCCGTTAAATTTGAATTTGCGAGCAGCCTCGATACGGTAGGAACAAGCGACATAAAAAAAACCATTCTTCTTACTACCTCAAAATACACCAAAATAGTCAATACACCAGCCCTGATTGACCTCGAAATTTGCCGTAACGAGCCTGACGAAAGCCAGTTCAACAGTTCTTCTCAACCTGTGGCTATTCTGCTCGAAGGGAAATTTGAATCTTTTTACCGCAACCGTATTCCACCTGCACTCGCCGACAACAAATACCTCAGCTTTGTTGAATATGGCGAACCTTCTGCAATGATGGTAATTTCCGATGGCGATGTCATCAAAAACCAGTTTCTGCGTACACAGGGGACGCCTCTTCCTTTAGGCTATGACCAGGATACACGACAATCATTTGGCAATAAAGATTTGATATTGAATATTATGAATTATTTTTGCGATGATTCCGGTTTGCTGGCAACCCGTACCCGTGAAGTCCAACTACGCCTGCTTGATAGCTCCCGGATAGAAAACGAAGGCTCCTATTGGAAATTGCTGAATGTTATTGTTCCCATTTTGCTGGTAGGTATTTTCGGATGGATACAATTTCTGTTTCGAAAAAGAAAATATACGCGGTAATATGCATTTTTACATACCAATTATTAATAGAAACTTATATCTAAGTAAAAGTCCATTCCTGTGTTTAATTCTATTTATCAAAACATTATAAAAATAATGACACACTAAAACAGTAGCAATTATGAAGAAAAACAAGAAAATTATAATAATTACTTTATTACTATTATTAGTTGCTACTGCTCTTATACTGAGCGACAAGACTTTTACCATTCAAAAGGCACTCCGGGATTTTGCCGTTGACGATACCGCTTCAATAACTAAGATATTTTTAGCCGACAAACGCGATAATATGGTTACCCTTACCAAAGTTTCACCCGGTGAATGGAAGGTAAATAATAAATTTACCGCCCGTAAAGAGGGAATAGACATTCTGCTAAAAACAATACTAAACGTAAGTGTAAGAGAACCTATTGCCAAATCAGCTCATAACACTGTGGTAAAACTGCTGGCTACCCGTTCGGTAAAAGTGGAGATTTACCAGAAAGTATTTCGTATCCACATCGGCAAACTCCGCCTTTTCGAACATGAAAAACGCACCAAATGCTATTATGTGGGAGATGCTACCATGGACAATCAGGGCACCTTTATGATAATGGACAAATCTTCGCAACCCTTTGTTTGCTACTTGCCACATCTGCGGGGTTTTCTTACTACCCGCTACACTGCAAAGGAAGATGACTGGCGCGACCACAGTATTTTCCCATTAAAACCACAGGAAGTTACATTTCTGGAAATTCGTTTTTCGGAAACGCCCAAGCAATCCTTCAGGGTTACGCACCGTCCGGGAACCGACCAGTTTACTTTTACTGATTATAACAATAAGCAACTCCTTGATTTTGACATTCCTAAAGTGGTAGACTTATTTACTACTATCAGCACTTTAAAATTTGAAGCATTGCTCAACAACGTTGTGCCTGTTGAAATCCGTGATTCTATCCTTTTGTGTACTCCGCTTCATACCATTACCTTGCACGATAAGTTCAACAAGGAATATGTTTTACAGACTTTCCATAAGCCGCCCCGCTTTGATGATGAAACCAATAGTGCAGGTGTACCTTTACAATTCGATCCCGACCGTATGTACGCTTACTCCGTGTGGAGCAACGATTTGTTACTTATTCAGTTTTATGCGTTCGAAAGTTTTCTGAAACCCGCTGCATTTTACCAGCTTTCGGGAAAATAACAATTGTGCATTCCAGTTGTAATAAAACATTATTTCTGATTTGTTACAAAAATTCGGGAATATCTATTAATGTTTTTTCATTTTTGTTTTGCATATGGTTTTTTTTCTCCTAAATTTGCCCTATCCTTAAGACAGGAACAAATAATGAAAAAAATATTGTATTTTGTTGTTTTTTTGGTTGCACAATTATTTCCAATTGTATTAAACGCACAGGGGCTGGTTATTAATGAAATCATGTCGGCAAACAATAATACCATTGCCGATGAAGATGGGGATTACGAAGACTGGATTGAACTGTACAACGAAACCAACGAAATAATTAATCTTGCAGGTTACTCTCTTTCCGACAAGATAAGTTCTCCAACAAAATGGACTTTTACCAACTATCTACTCGAACCAGGCACCTATTTACTTGTGTTTGCTTCCGGAAAAGACAGACATACACTTCCATATTTCCATACCAATTTTTCTATTAAAGCAGAAGGAGAAGATGTTTTACTCAGCAGTCCACAGGGAGAAATAATCTCTCATTATAATGCTGTTTCTTTGACGGAAAATAATAGTTATGGTTGCCGAACGGATGGTCTTTTGAACAATCTTGTGCTTTTTAAAGGTTCTACTCCTGAGAGTACCAATAATTTTCAGCAAGAGCTAAATAGCATGGACAGTTTGACTTTTTCAAAGCCTCAAGGGTTTTATACCAGCAATTTCAATTTGGTCATTACCCACACTAAGCCCGAAGCAATTATCCGCTACACACTCAATGGCAGCGATCCTACTCCGCAATCGCCCGTTTTTATTTCTCCTTTGCTTATTAAAAATTGTGAAAATGATCCCAATGGAATATCAATGATTCCAACCAACCCATTAGATTTGCCTTATCATGAATTTGTGTGGAAAGAACCGCGAAATAATGTTTTAAAAGCTATAACTTTAAAAGTGCGTTCTTTTATCGATACCATTGCTGTTTCTGATGTTTTTACCCAAACATATATTGTTCACCCCAATATTTTTACCAAATACGCCAATTTTGCCGTAGCCTCTCTGGTTACTGATTCGCTTTGTTTATTTGACTATGCAACCGGTATTTATATCCCTGGTTTGTATCACGACCTTGATCCCACTTGGTATTTTTGGTATGGTACCGGAAATTATTTCCAAAAAGGAGACAATTGGGAACGTCCGGCTAATCTTACTTTTTTTGAGGGTAGTGGTTCTTTAGCTTTTCAGCAAAATGTTGGAATCAGAATAAATGGAGGAGGTACAAGAGTTTTTCCACAAAAGACTCTACGAATATATGCAAGAAATACTTATGGGCAAAGTAATATTAATTATAAATTGTTCCCTGAAAAGAACATAACAAAATATAAACACTTTCTGTTTTCAAACAACGGACAAGATTTTGTTAACTCAACTATAAATGATATTGTTTCTTATTGTATTGTGAAAGAATTGGATATAGAAGTTCAATCATACAGACCTTCTGTTTTATTCATCAATGGGGAATTTTGGGGAATACATAGTATAAGAGATAGGCTTGATAAGTATTATCTTGAATATACAAAAAATATTAACCCTGATAATGTTGATATTATTGAAAACTACCGGGAAGTTGTGGAAGGTGATACTCTTCAATATACCGCTATGCTTGATTACTTAAAAAATCATGATATCACCCAACAAGCGGTTTACGATTCGGTTTCTTCCTTGATAGATATTAATAATTATATTGATTATAATATTTGTAAGCAATTTTTATCTTCCACTGACTGGCCAGGTAATAATGTCTGTTTCTGGAAAGAACGAAGCCCGGGACACAAATGGCGTTGGATGATTTATGATAATAATTTTGCTTTGTTAAATTATGAGGAAAATACTATTGAAATTTCTACAGTAGCGGGAGGTCCTCCCTGGCCTAATCCTGACTGGTCAACTTTTCTGTTAAGGACACTGCTTCAAAATGAAATTTTTAAACAACAATATTTGCAAAGATTTGAATACCATTTATTAAATACTTTCCATCCAAAAAAAATCCTTCATTATATTGATAGCTTATCTGCACTTATCCAGCCTGTTCTTCCCGAACACATTTCCAGATGGAGCTACCCTCAAAGTTTTAATTATTGGCAAGAGCAACTAACAATAATGAAAGAATTTGCCTTAAAGCGTGGCTGTTATGTCCGCCAGTTTCTTATCGAACACTTTAATATTGCCGATTCAACTTATGCAGAAGGTGCTTGTTTATTGAATATACCAAAACTGACTAAAGACATTGTGAAAATTTATGTGGCAGATAATATGGTACATGTAAATATGCCTATGGAATTACACGGAGACATATATATACTCAATATGCTTGGACAAAAAATACTCTATCAACCGGTAGGTGGACAAAACAATTATCAGTTCCCGATAAACGGGGTAAAAGGCTGTTATATAGTCCGGATAATAGTGAACGGGGACTCATATAGCCAAAAAATTGTATTCTAATTTAAAATTCTGAACATTGACATTATGTATGGAATCGCTCACTCTCCCAAGGCTTTGCAAAAGCCTTGGCTACTTATATTTTTTTCTTACTTTTGCCGCTTTTAAAATATTTTGATGAAAAAAATCATCTATTTAATACTATTCCTGTTTGTATTTAGTCATCTGCAAACGTATGCGCAGCATAAAGCTACCATTACCTCTGCCGAGTTGAAAACAGATGTGTATTTTCTTGCTTCCGACTCACTCAAGGGTCGTAAGCCCGGAACCCCGGAAAGCAAAGTTGCAGCCAACTATATTTTAAACGGTTTGGTGCAAAGTGGTACAAAGCCTTTGTGTGAGAATGGTTTCCAACCTTTTGACCTCATCACTAATGTGCAAGCCGGCAAAAACAACATGCTTTTGTTCGGCAATTTTAAAGGAATTGCAGGCAAAGATTTCATTCCTCTATCCTTTTCTGCCAATGCCACACTTTCTGCTCCGGTTGTTTTTGCCGGTTTTGGTTTTGATGCCGATTTTGACAGTATTCATTTACACGACTATCAAAATATGGATGTAAAAAGCAAATGGGTGATGATGCTTCGTGGCGAACCGGATCCGGACAATCCTCACAGCTTGTTTGGCTCCCTGAGTTCCGAAAGAGCAAAAGTGCTTACCGCAAAAGATAAAGGTGCTGCCGGAGTGATATTTGTAAGCGGCAGCAAATTTGAAGAGAATGACAGACTAACCTCTCTTTCCTACGACATGTCTGCTTCCGATGCCGGTTTGCCAGTGATCAATATCAAAAGGATAGTTGCCGACAGTTTATTAAAAAATTCCGGGGTTACCATTGCCCAACTGGAAAGCGATCTTACACTAACCATTAAGTCTAATTCTTTTGAATTACAGACTATTTTAACCGCTCAAACGGAAGTAATTCCCCGGAAAGTACAGGCACAAAACATTGTTGCCTGGATAAAAGGAAAGGATAAGAAACTTTGCAACGAATATATTGTGATTGGTGCACATTACGACCATCTTGGAATGGGAGGTGCAAATTCCGGATCCAGAATTCCGGATACGGTAGCCGTTCATAATGGTGCCGACGACAATGCTTCCGGAGTAGCTGCCGTATTGGAACTTGCCGGTAAATTGGCTAAAGCTAAATTGAAACGTAGTGTAATCTTTGTGCTTTTTGATGCGGAAGAGATGGGATTGATTGGGTCTAAATATTTTGTAAAAAATTCCCCGGTTCCTCTTCCTCAGATAAAAGCAATGATTAATGTGGATATGCTGGGCAGGTTTAAAAAGGATACCAAAACCATCTCGGTAAGCGGAACGGGTACTGCTGCTGAAATGGACTCACTACTCAACATTGCTGAAAAGGGAAGGACTTTTACCATTGGCAGAACCACCGAAGGTTACGGTCCTTCCGACCATGCAACTTTTTACAGCGAAAATATCCCGGTTTTATACTTTACTACCGGTGCTCACGACGATTATCATACCCCTGCTGATGATGCCGATAAGTTGGACTACAACGATGAAGCATTGATTTGCAATATGATAGCAGACATTTCCCTTATTTTTGCCAACATGGAAAAATCTCTCTCTTTCCATGAAGCAGGCCCAAAAGCTCAACCCGAAGGAGGAAGAAGGTTTAAAGTTACCCTTGGCATTGTTCCCGACTTCACTTCTTCCGAAAACAAAGGTCTGCGTGTGGATGGTGTAAGAAAAGGTGGCCCTGCAGAGCGGGGTGGAATAAAAAAAGGAGACATTATAATAGCCATTGACGGACAGATAGTTTCTAATATTTACGATTACATGACCCGCCTTACGAAACTGAAACATGGGCAAACCATCATAGTGGAGGTACTTCGCAACAACAAAAAAGAAGTATTACTTATACTGTTATAAATCAGATTTATTTATGTACGAATTGTTGACAAGAGAGTTTTTGATCAAATTTTTAAAATTCGGAGTAGTGGGCTTTTCCGGCGTTTTTGTGGACTTCGGCACTACTGCCGTGGGAAAAGAAATTGTAAAAATTCCCAAGTTTATCGCCAATGCCATCGGTTTTTCGGTGGCTGCCTCCACCAACTACTTTCTGAATCGCCATTGGACGTTCAACAGTCAGAATCCTGATATCGCCGTTGAGTTTGGCGAATTTTTTCTCATTTCCATGATCGGTTTAGCTATCAACACACTCATCCTTTGGCTGATAGTAACCAAATTGAATAAAAATTTCTATTTTTCCAAGCTTTTTGCCATTGCCGTGGTTACCGTTTGGAATTTTTTCGCAAATGCTTTTTTTACTTTCGTATAATATTTATCCTTCAAGTAAACATTCCCTGCCCAGAAAATTACTCAATATGTGGCATAAGGCAACTGGTGCATCGGCATGCACCCAATGACCAGCCTTTTCGACGGTTTTTATTTCCGCTAAAGGAAATAACTTGTAGATCAATTCCTCATCTTTATCCAAAACATAATCCGACTTCTCTCCTTTAATAAACAGGGTCGGTTTTTCAAATTTTCCATTTCCGGCAATTTGTTCGGAAATATCTTCCAGATTCGCTACAATCGCTTTTAAGTTGGGTCGCCAGGCAAAAGCTTCTAAGTTGATCCTGTACAGATTTTTCATGATAAACAAGCGGATTCTTTCGTCTGCAATTTTTTCAGCAATAATTTTTTCAATTTCACTGCGTGAAGACATTTTACTTAAATCCACTGAAAGCATGGCGTTTACCATATCCATATGCATGCTTCTTACTGGATAACTTCCCGGACTGATGTCAATAACCACAAGTTTTTTTACCATTTCCGCGCTCTCAAGCGCAAATTGCATTGCTACTTTTCCGCCCATGGAATGTCCGATGAGTACTGGATTTCTCAACTGGTTTTCTTCAATAAACTCCTGCAAATCCGCAGAAAGTGCAAAATAGTTAAACGTATCGCTGTGCAGCGACTGTCCGTGATTTCGCTGATCGGGAATAAAAACATGAAATTTTTCGGCAATGCGTCTTGCAATGGTTACCCAATTGTCGGACAGACCAAACAGTCCATGCAAAATAATGATCGGTTCTCCCTGTCCGTATTCTCTAAAAAACAACTTCATAAGCTATTACACGGTTGCCTTTGAAAGTTGGTACCAACAACAATTTTTTTTCCTGAACGTAGAAAATATCAGTAGTATTCAATTTTTCTTTACTGGTATCCAATAATTTAATGACTACTTTGGGTGGGTAAACTGCACTGATTTTTCCGTTAAAATCAGAAACCAGCACAAAACCTTTTTCTCCTGATGTAATGCCATCAATAGTTCCGGTTTTTTCAGCAAATGGATGTACCTTTTTGGTTTTTGCATTCACTCTTACAATAGTGTTTTCGCAGCCGATTAGCATTTCATTATTATTGAAACACATCCCATTAGGTTTTTTTATATCAGCAGAAGCCAGCCAGATTTTGGCTTTGCCGTCTTTCAGCATAAAAATTTTATCTGCCTGGGTATCAGAAATAAAAATGTTTCCCGTTCTGTCAATTAAAATATCGTTCAGGAAAACAGCATTTTCAATAGGAAATATTTTACTGATGCTTCCCTTTTCGAGGTCAATTTCCACTACCCTTTTTATGTCGGCAACATACAATTTATCTTTATAAATCCCCATTCCTTTGGGAGCATTTAATTTTTTAATCCATTTTAGCTTTATTACTTTTCCATCTAAAGATAGTTTGGAAATAAAACCATTTTTGTCTTCTTTTGAAGGGCTTCCATTAACATTGGAAACATAATAAACACCTCTTTTAATGTCGTAGCAAACAGATTCGGGAGTTTTAAATACAGCTGGAGTTTCCCATTTTTTCTTCATACGCGATTGTACATCCTGTGTATGCAGCGTGCCAATAAAAATACATGAAAAAAGAAAAAAAAATATTTTTTTCATTTTATAATAAATTATTTGAGTTCACGTAAATACATTTGAATTGTATTTTCCAGTCCAAAATACAAAGCATCACAAATCAACGCATGACCGATGGATACTTCCAGCAAGCCCGGAATTTGCTGTGCAAAATATTTCAGGTTATCCAAGTTCAGATCATGACCTGCATTAATGCCTAATCCGGCTTCATTGGCAACTTTAGCGGCGGTAACATAAGGGGCAATGGCTTGTTCCTTACCTGCCTTATATTCTTTTGCATATGCTTCCGTATAAAGTTCAATCCGGTCAGTTCCGGTAAGTTTAGCATGACGTACCATTTCCACATCCGGGTTTACAAAAATAGAAGTACGGATTCCTGCATGGTGAAAATTCCGGATAATTTCGGAAAGCAACTTTTGGTTGATGATAGTATTCCAGCCATTATTGGAGGTAATGGCATCGGGCGGATCGGGTACAAGGGTTACCTGTACCGGTTTTATTTCAAGAACAAGCGAAATAAAACTTTCGTTCGGATACCCTTCAATGTTGAATTCAGTAGTAACAAGGGGTTTTAAATCACGCACATCCTTGTAGCGAATGTGGCGTTCATCCGGTCGCGGATGTACAGTAATTCCTTGTGCACCAAATTTTTCACAATCTATTGCAGCTTTCAGTACATCGGGCAAATTGCCCCCTCTCGCATTGCGCAAGGTGGCAATCTTATTTATATTTACACTCAGACGGGTCATTTACCAAAATTTTCACAAAAGTAATAAATTCGTATGTTTGTATTGAATTAGTAATCGGTGAAAAAATGGATATTAGTAAACATTCGTTAGCCATTTAATTATTCGATATTCTTCTGCAAACCCTAAATCGCAAAAAGCAAGCATGATAGCCATAGAACTCATCCACAAAGACTTCCTTCCGCTACGAACGACCGATACTGCCATTATTGCTCTAAACTGGATGGACGAATATCGGATAAGCCACCTACCTGTTGTTAATAACGAGGAATATGTAGGATTAATATCCGATACCGAGATTTATAATCTGAGCGAGTTTGAGCAGCCGGTAGGAAATCACCTGTCTGTATTAGCGAAACACAGCATACTGCACAACCAACATTTTTACGAGGTATTAAAAGCCATTACCCTTTTAAAAATCAGTATGCTGCCGGTGGTTGACGAAAAAAATCACTATCTGGGGTCCATATTGTTCAGCGACTTGGTTTACAAGTTTTCTGAATTTATTTCAGCACCAAATCCAGGAACTATTTTTGTACTTGAGATGAATATTAATGATTATTCACTAAACGAGATTTCCTTTATTGTTGAATCGAACGATGCAAAAATTCTTAGTAGTTGCGTTACCACTCATCCCGACAGCATGAAAGTGGAGGTAACCCTGAAAATTAATCGTATGGATTTTATGCCTGTTTTACAAAGCTTTAACCGACATGAATACTTTGTTAAAGCTTATTATGGCGAAAGCGAATACTTCGACGATTTGAAAGACCGCTACGATGCATTGATGAACTATCTGAACATATAATCGTATGCAAGACAAAGCCTGCATTTATTTATTTTCCATTTTATTTATCTTTATTTTAAATACAAAATATTCATATTCTCAGGCACCTTTAGATTCATCGGTTGTAATAAACAATATCATAATTAAGGGAAATAAAATCACAAAAAATAAAATTATTTTTCGTGAAATTTTATTTTCTATTAATGATACATTATCCAAACAGAAGCTTTTCGGAATCATAGAACAAAGCCGGGAAAACCTTATGAACGCAGCTATTTTTAATTTTGTAACCATTGATACTGCCGGAACGGGTAATTCTCCGCGGCAGCTCACTGTTACTATTAATGTAACAGAGCGATGGTACACATGGCCTACTCCCATTTTTCATCTTGCCGACAGGAATTTTAATGTTTGGTGGAAACATCGCGACCTAAGCCGGTTAAACTATGGCATTTACCTTGTACAAAAGAATTTACGTGGCAAAAGGGAAACCCTGCTCATAAGACTACTTACCGGTTACGACGAAAATTACAGTATCTATTATGAAAAACCTTATATTACCCCCGAGCAAAATCTTGGTGCTGGCTTTATGCTTGGGTACGCCCGTAATCATGAAGTAGCATATATGACTGAAAATGATAAACTTTCTTTTTACAAAAACGAGAATTCATATCCTAAAACCGATCTTTTTGGTTTTTTGCAAAGCACTTACCGTTTCGGCATACATACAACCACTACATTTTGCATATTGTACGATAAATACAAATTTTCCGACAGTCTGGTAACAAAAAATATCAATTATACTATTGACAAGCAAAAAAATGTACAGTATTTATCACTGTTTTTTCAATATAAGAACGACCATCGCGATTATAAGCCTTATCCACTTACTGGATACTATTTTGATGTAGAATTAAATAAATTAGGATTACTGCCTGATGAAAAATTAAATTTTTTTTATACAAAGGCTACTCTGCGGAAATATTGGCAATTACATCCAAAATGGTATATTGCCTCCGGTATAACGCTAAAAATTTCTGATAATGGTTTTCAGCCTTATTTTATCAAAAGAGGACTTGGGTATGTCCGTGATTTTGTGAGAGGATACGAATACTATGTGATTGATGGCGAAAGTTATTATCTTGTTAAGTCCAACATTAAGTACAGGCTGATTCAGCCGGGTGTTTTCAAAATACCATTCATTAAAACGGAAAAATTTAATAAGGTCCCGTACGCTGTGTATGCAAACCTTTTTACCGACTGGGCTTACGTGCAAAGCCGCTACCATAAAGAGGAACAAAACAATAAGCTAATTAATAAAATGATTAACGGCAACGGATTAGGATTAGATTTTGTAACTTATTACGATAAGGTGTTTCGACTTGAATTTTCGGTAAACGGAATGGGAGAAACCGGTATCTTTGTGCACTTTATTTCGCCCATATAAATTTGCACCCATGAATATTGCCATTTACGGTAGAACAGGCTCGCTGGAAATAAACGGTTACGTACAGCAATTGGTAAGCAAACTTGAGTCTATGCGCTGTAAGCTACTTGTTTATAAACTTTTTTACGATGACATCTGTAAAAAAATCACTTTTAATTCCGATATCCGTTTATTTACTTCCTACGAAGAACTCAACGGGCACACCGACTTCCTTTTTTCAATCGGAGGCGATGGAACTCTGCTCGAAACCATTACCCTTGTTCGTGATTCTGGCATACCGATTATGGGTATCAACCTCGGAAGGATGGGATTTCTTTCCAGCATCCAAAAAGAAATGATTATTCCGGCAGTAGAAGAAATTATTAATGGCAATTATTTGATAAACACGCGTTCATTACTCCATCTCGATACTGACAGAAATATTTACGGAAATCTTAATTTTGCATTAAACGAAGTTACCGTCAGCAAAAAGGATTCTTCCTCAATGATAAAAATTCACTTATTTGTTAACGAACAGTTTCTTAACTCTTATTGGGCTGATGGGCTTATAGTTGCTACCCCAACGGGATCCACAGGTTATTCACTCAGTTGCAATGGTCCCATACTTACTCCCGATTCTGAAAATTTCGTTATCACTCCCATTGCCACACACAATTTAACCGTACGTCCTATCGTTATACCCGACAAAAGTACCATTCGTATCAGGGTTGAAGGAAGGGAAGCCCATTTTTTAGTAGGATTGGACTCAAGAACGCAAACCATTGATTCATCAACAGAGCTCATTATCCGGAAAGAAAATTTTAATATTAACCTTGTGCAACAACCCAGCGAAAACTTTTTTACCACCCTCAGAAGGAAACTAACCTGGGGATTAGATTTTAGAAATTAATTAACTTCCACTTGTTTATAAGAATTATGCAGGTTGAAAAAATTTCTTAATTTTACAAACTTTTTCATGAAAAATTATATTTTAATATTTTTGATTCTATTGAGTAGTACTGTTTTTTCACAAACGGCAGAAGTAGGCATTACAGGCGGAGGAATGTATTACCAGGGCGACATCAATCCGGGAACTCCTTTTGCAATGACAAAACCTGGTTATGGCATTATTGTCAGATACAATATTGATACCCGCTGGGCGCTGAAATCCAATGTGCTCTTTGGCACCCTGCAAAGCGATGATGCCACCATTGGATACAAAAAAGAAAGAGATTGCAGGTTTAGCACCTCGCTTATCGAAACTACCATACAAGCAGAAGTTAATTTCCTCGACTATTTTACAGGAAGCATGCGTACATATTTTTCACCCTACATCTTTGCCGGTGCTTCATTTTTCATGACAGACAACGTAACATCGGCTGCCATACCCTTTGGAATTGGTGCAAAATACAGCATTTCAAAAAGGATAGGTTTCAGTGCCGAATGGGGAATGCGGAAAACATTTACCGATGAAATTGATGGTCTGGCAGCTACATATCCCGATGGACGACAATTGAGCGATTCACAAACCAACGATTGGTTTTCCTATGCCGGAATTGGCCTTTCCTATAAGTTTAAAATCCTTTCACGTACCCATTGCTTGAATTCAGAAAATGCCTATAAACAATAGCCATTGTAAATGAGTGTAAAAGAAAATATCAACCTGAAAAAATTACCCAAACATGTAGCCATTATCATGGATGGTAACGGCAGATGGGCTAAACAAAGGGGAAAATTCAGGATTTTCGGGCATCAAAGTGGTGTAGAAGCTGTACGCGATACCACCGAAGGAGCTGCCGAACTCGGCATACAATACCTTACCCTGTATGCTTTTTCTACCGAAAACTGGAATCGTCCTAAAAAAGAAGTGGACGCCCTGATGAACCTGCTGGTTGATACTATTTTAAAAGAGACCAAGACTCTTAATAACAACAATATCCGCCTGTTAGCCATAGGCGATCTTGCCAGCTTGGGCACTAAAGGCTACAACAACCTGCAGGAAGCCATTGCCAACACTGCTGGAAATACCCGGATGTCACTTGTACTTGCCTTGAGTTACAGTTCCAAATGGGAAATAACTACCGCAGCAAGAACCATTGCCGAAAAAGTAAAAAACAATCAGCTTAACCCGGCAGATATCACTCAGGAACTTTTTGCTTCTTTCCTTACCACAAATAAAATACCTGACCCAGAACTTCTTATCCGTACCAGCGGCGAATACCGTATCAGTAATTTCCTGCTTTGGCAAATCGCTTATTCCGAACTGTATTTTACCCCCAAATTTTGGCCTGATTTCCGGAAAGAAGACCTGTACAATGCCATTTATGATTACCAGCAACGTGAACGCCGTTTTGGTCTTACTAGTGAACAAATAAAATAACCTGTAAAACAACATGAAGTTTCTCACAGTCTTTTACCGCAAACAAGAATATCATTATGCTATTTTAGCAATTCTTTTCATCATCCTTCCTGTTTTTTTGCAAGCACAAATTACTATTGGAAATGCTTCAAACGATGAAATTGATTACCTTAATCCCAAACGGTACGAAATAGGAGGAATAACTGTAAGCGGCGTTCAATATTTAGACAACAATGTACTTATATTACTTTCGGGCTTATCTGTGGGTCAACGGGTAACAATACCTGGTGAAGATATTAAAAATGCCATTGAAAAACTGTGGCAACAGGGTTTATTCGAAAATATTAAAGTTTCGGCTACCAAAATTGAAGGAGAGATTATTTTTCTGAATCTTGACTTAAAAGAAAGACCGCGTTTATCGAAATTTTCCTTTTCTGGGGTGAAGAAAGCAGAAGTTGATAAAATACGCGACGAAATAAAGCTTACAAGAGGCGATGTGGTTACCGAAAACCTGCTGATGCGTACAACTAACAGCATTAAAAAATATTTCATTGAAAAAGGCTATCTGAATGTGGAAGTAGCCATTGAACAACAAAAAGATACAACGTTACAAAATACTATAGCCCTAAAAATTGATATACATAAAAGGGGAAAAGTACGAATCAAAACCATCGAATTTGAAGGAAACAAGGCTCTTAGCGATATTCAATTGAAAAATGCACTGAAAACAACCAAGGAAAAAGGGGCCTTCCGTCCTTTTTCGGTAATGGACTGGATAGTACTCAATACCTATAAGCTGTTTATCGGTAAATCCTTCAACTGGTATTACAATGGTTTGGTTATTTCGGCTAACCAACATTTGAAATTCAGAGTGTTTAAGCCATCAAAATTTATCGAAGACGAATACTCTACCGATAAAAATAAAATAATAGAAAAATATAACGAACTGGGTTATCGCGATGCACGTATTCTGAAAGATTCCGTATTCCGTAATAATGATAACTCTATTGGCATACGGTTTCAGTTGTACGAAGGACATCGGTATTACTTCCGTAATATCACCTGGGTGGGAAATACAAAGTATTCCTCCGAGTACCTTAACCAGGTGCTCCACATTAAAAAGGGAGATATTTACAACCAGAAACAAATGGAAGAAAGTCTCATGGCAAGCATGAGTGGTTTCGATGTGTACAGCCTTTATATGGATGACGGTTACCTGTTTTTCCAGGTAAATCCGGTTGAAATAAATGTGGAAAACGATTCCATTGATATAGAAATGCGAATGTACGAAGGGAAACAAGCTACTGTAAATAAAGTTTCCATTTCGGGCAATACACGTACCAATGACCATGTGGTGATACGCGAGCTGCGTACCCGTCCCGGACAGCTGTTTAGCCGCAGCGATTTGATACGTTCGCGTAACGACCTTGCTGCACTCAGCTATTTCAACCAAGAGAAGATTATTCCCGATGTACAGCCTAATCCTGCCGACGGTACTGTGGATATTGAATATAAAGTGGAAGAAGCTTCGAGCGACCAGGTGGAATTGCAGGGCGGCTGGGGTTACGGGCGTATTGTAGGTACCTTCGGGCTAAAATTCAATAACTTTTCATTACCCAATTTCCTTAAATTCGACCTTAGCAAGTGGAGACCCATCCCTTCGGGCAACGGGCAAAAACTGAACCTCCGTGTACAATCGTACGGAAAAGGTTATTACAGCTATAGCATTTCATTTATCGAACCTTGGTTAGGCGGTAAAAAACCTAATTCGCTCAGTCTTTCATATTACCATTCACTATATTCCAATGGGTATTCCAAAAGTAGCAAAAATTATGCAGCTTTTAGAATAGATAGCTACTCGGTGGGTTTAGGCAAACGCCTGCGCTGGCCCGATGATTTCTTTATCCTTTCGCAGAGTATCAATCTGCAAATGTATCACCTTGACAATTACAGCAATATTTTTTCATTTGGTTCGGGCAACGGTAAATTTAATAATTACAACTATGAAATAGTTCTCTCGCGCCGTTCGATTGACGCACCTATTTATACCCGTTATGGCTCTGAAGTATCGCTGGATGTGGAACTCACTCCCCCCTATTCCCTGTTCAACGACAAAGACTATACCACCATGAACCAGGACGACAAGTATAAATGGATAGAATACCATAAATGGCGCTTTACAGGCAATTTTTATAAGCAGA
The DNA here is from genome assembly GCA_023227965.1 of Lentimicrobiaceae bacterium. NCBI lineage: Bacteria > Pseudomonadati > Bacteroidota > Bacteroidia > Bacteroidales > Lentimicrobiaceae > Lentimicrobiaceae bacterium. The sequence continues at coordinate 16,801 of JALOCA010000007.1, forward strand.
TAATAGGCGACCTTGTACTGAACACAAGGATAAAATACGGTTTTCTCGGATGCTACAACCAGGATATTGGTATTACCCCCTTTGAGCGGTTTTACCTGGGTGGTGATGGGCTAAGTGGTTATAACCAGCTTGATGGAAGGGAAATTATCGGCTTTAGGGGCTACAGTAACGAATCAATGACTCCCAATTATTTCTTTAATAAGAATACCGGCGGTACTATCTTTAACAAAAACACCATTGAACTGCGGTTTCCGCTTTCACTCAACCCCAGTTCTACCATTTACGCCCTTGCATTCCTCGAAGCGGGGAACGCATGGATGAATTTTAAGGAATTCAATCCTTTTAATATTAAAAAATCGGCAGGTGTAGGTATCCGGGTGTTTCTTCCTATGTTCGGTATGTTAGGTCTCGACTGGGGATATGGATTTGATGATATTCCCGGTATCCCCTCTGCCAGCAAAGGTCAGTTCCACTTCTCCATTAACCAGTCTATTGATTAATGCACCTGTGATAAGCAGTTGTCTGTTTAATTATTGATTTTATTACAGGGAATCTTATATCTCAAAACAATACATCATCAGTATTTCATCATTATTTGTGGGAAATAATGACAACCTGAAAATAATTCATCATTATTTGAGAGAAAAAATGGCAACTTGAAAATAATTCATCATTATTTGCGGGAAAAAATGGCAACTTGAAAATAATTCGTCATTATTTGGGAGAAAAAATGGCAACTTGAAACCGATAAGGCATATTTTAAAAAGTAAAGGATGTTTTATATTTTTCAAAAACCCTCAAGGGCTTTAAAACCTTAAGGGCTTTCATCGGCTACGGCAACATGCTGAAATATTACAAAAATGGTTTGCAACCTTACGCCAAACTCAGGTTGACAAAAAAAGACTGCCTCTCATTGTAGAGAAGCAGTCTAAACACAGTTTGTAATCAAGTGCCCTTACTTTTTGGGTTGCTCGGCTTTTTTAGGCTGTTCGGCAGGTTTTGCCTGTGGTTTGGGCTCCTGCATTTTTATTTCTGCCTTTTTTACACGATGATGTTTTTTAATCTGTTTTTCAGTTTTTACAGTGTTGGTTGTAGCAGGTTCTTTTTTCTTTTCCTGTGAAGTTGGTTGTGCAACTTGTTCGGTTTTTACAACAGAGGTTTTGTTTTCAGATTTTACAGGTTTTTGCGGATTTTGAGCAAAAACACCGCTTACGGTTACGCCGGCAACGAAAATCATTGTGAAGGCGAATGCAATTAATTTTTTCATGTCTTTAAATTTTTAATTTGTTTGACAATTCAAAATTACCAAGGATAGCCATCTCAGCACAAGAAAACTGTGTTAATAAGTGTTAAGGTAACTGTTAAACAACGTTAATGCAGTAATCGCCTATTTTATTGATTTTGCATACTTTTTACACAGAGACGGCAATATAGCCGGCTTTTTTTAACAATTCGATAACATATTCCCCTGTAAGATGTTCCCCACTAACCAAAAGAATTTTGTCCGGACTATTAATATCGGCACTCCACGAATGGATATTCGGGTCGCTGTTCAGAAACGGGGTGATAGCGGCAACACAGCCGCCACATTTCAAATTAGTTTTAAACTGAAGTGTTATCATAGGTTTTAAATTTCAGATTAGTTGTGCAAAATAACAAAATGTCTATAAAAAAGTTTATTATCTGCAATGGGAGAACATTCCAAGGCAAAACAGGATTATTCATCCGTACCGCTGCAATGCAATGATGGCTTAGTTACAAAAAATTTAGGAAAACACTCTCCAAGCCCGGGAGCGATACGCACATCAAAAAAACATGTAATTTAGCAGCCGTTTTATTACGTCTGGTAAATTTGCAATAAGTATCTATTCTGATTACATCCCAGGAGTTGCAATATTTTCAGATTTACCGGGTTAATAAACCATCGGGTATGCCGGATGCATTCTGATTAACAACCTAAAAACCGAAATATTTGTATATGGTAATACTTATCAAAGCCTTACAACTCATCCTCAGCCTTTCTATTCTGGTAATTTTTCATGAATTCGGGCATTTTATTACTGCAAAATTTTTCAAAACCCGTGTTGAGAAATTTTTCCTGTTTTTTGACCCATGGTTTTCGCTTTTTAAATTTAAAAAAGGAGAAACTGTATACGGTATGGGCTGGCTTCCGCTGGGTGGGTATGTAAAGATATCCGGAATGATTGACGAATCCATGGACAAAGAACAAATGAAACAACCGCCCCAGCCTTACGAGTTTCGTAGCAAGCCTACATGGCAACGGCTGATTATCATGTTGGGTGGTGTGAGCGTAAACATACTTCTTGCCTTCGTAATTTATATGGGTATTTTATTTGTTTGGGGCGAGCAATATCTTCCTACCAAAGAAGCAAAATACGGAATTACGGTAGATTCTTTAGGATATGAAATGGGATTGAGAAACGGGGACAAAATTCTGAGTCTTGATAACAAACCGGTGGAAAATTTCTTTAAAATTCCATCCCACCTCATCCTTGATGATGTAAAGTCCATACAAGTAAACCGGCAGGGCGCTACTACAGAAGTGATTATTCCCAAAGGGCTAATAGGTAAGATAGTAAAACATCAATCGCCCGATTTTATTTCTATACGAATTCCCTTTGAAGTGGACAAATTTACCCGGGAATCAGCAGGAAAAACCGCCGGGTTACAAAAGGGGGATAAAATAATCGGTATAGACAGTTTGCAACTGCAATATTTCGACGAATTCCGTGATGTAATAAAACAGTTTAAAAACACAAAAACAACGCTTACCGTGGTTCGCAAAACCGATACCCTGCAATTACCCGTTCAAATACCCGAAGCAGCAGTAATTGGTGTGTATCCTGTTCAGAGCCTTAGCCATTATTTTACATTAAAAGAAAAGCAATACACCGTTTGGGAAGCCATACCGGCAGGTTTCTCAAAAGGGGTTCATGCAATAGATAACTACATGAAACAGTTAAAACTGCTGTTCTCACCCGAAGTAAAGGCTTATGAGTCAGTGGGGGGCTTCATTACCATAGGTAACATTTTCCCCGGGGCTTGGGACTGGGAAGCTTTCTGGAGTCTTACAGCATTTTTGTCGGTAATGCTTGCCATTTTAAACGTTCTGCCTATTCCGGCATTAGACGGAGGGCATGTACTTTTTCTACTTTACGAAATCATTACCCGCCGCAAACCGAGTGATAAGTTCCTTGAATACGCTCAGATAGTTGGTATGATCTTGCTGTTTGCCCTGTTGATACTGGCAAACGGGAATGATATAATTAAATTGTTTCGATAGCTGAGGTAAATTTTCAACAGGTATTCTTTCCTCATTTTCCGTCTTTAAAATCCGGACATTAGCAGGTTATATTTTCTGTTATTGAAAAATCACGGAATGTATTTTGCCTAAAAACATGCTAAGCCTTTTCTTAATCTGTTTTTTCAATTTAGCTAAAACAAAATAATGTGGGTACGTATTTAATAAAATACTTATTTTTGAATATCAAAAGAAAGGCTTCGTATGAAAAACTTATTATTCATTTGTTTCATTTTTATATCGGGAAATATTTTAGCCCAGGTAACCGATGCAGAAAAGCATTTGCGTACACAAAATAATGACACCATCAAAGGATGGAAAACGGGAGGTGTAACTGCACTTAATTTTTCACAAACATCCTTAACCAATTGGGCAGCCGGTGGACAAAGTTCCCTGGCAGGCAATACCATGATAAACCTGTTTGCCTATTACAAGAAAGGAAAATCCAGTTGGGACAATACCCTGGATTTTGGCTATGGGTTGCTTAAACAGGCAGACAAGAAAAAAGCCTGGAAAACTGACGACAAGATAGAACTATTGTCGAAATACGGCGAAAAAGCTTACCGAAACTGGTATTATGCCGTTTTAGTAAATTTCAAAACCCAGATATCGCCCGGATATAATTATCCGAATGATTCTGTTAAGATATCAAACTTCTTTGCTCCTGCTTATCTGCTTGGTGCCATCGGTATGGATTACAAGCCGAACGAAAACTTTAATGTCTTTATCACACCTTTTACCGAAAGGTTCACTTTCGTTTACGATCAAACGCTTGCCAACAACGGAGCTTTTGGTGTAGATCCTGCCACTTACGACACAACCGGAAAAGTCATCAAAAAAGGAAAAAACCTACGTACAGAGTTTGGCGGATATGTCCGCATGCTTTTTAAGCACACCCTGATGCAAAATGTAGCTTTTCAAACTAAACTTGATCTGTTTTCAAATTACCTGAAAAATCCGCAAAATGTGGATATTAACTGGGAAGTCCTTCTTTCGCTTAAAGTAAACAAGTTCATTTCTACCACCGTTTCCACCCAGTTGGTTTATGATCACGATGTGCTGATAGTGGATGGTAAAAAACCTGATGGAACTGATAAAAAAGGACCCCGTACTCAATTTAAAGAAGTATTGGGTGTAGGATTTTCGTACAATTTCTAAAAAAATATTAATCTAAAATTTATTTACTTATGAAACTCATGACAGAATTCAAACAATTTGCCATGCGTGGCAACGTGGTAGATATGGCAGTTGGTATCATCATCGGAGGCGCTTTTGGCAAAATCGTATCTTCGCTAGTTACAGACGTAATTATGCCTCCCATCGGGTTGCTGGTAGGCGGAATTAACTTTTCGGATATCAAAATCAAGCTGAACAATGTGGTTGCCGACCTGGCTGGTAATGCCAATGCCCAGCCGGTTACCATCAACCTGGGAAATTTTATTCAAACGATATTCGATTTTCTGATTGTGGCATTTGCTATTTTTATGATGATAAAAGCACTAAACCGGATGAAGAGAAAAGAAACCGGGGTTCCACCTGCACCCGCTGCACTTCCACCACCCACAAATGAGGAAAAGTTACTGTCGGAAATCAGAGATATTTTAAAGTCAAAGTAGCATAAATACTTACGTTAACTAATCAGTACTTTATCTGTCGGCTTTACAGAAAAATATTCTAACGGTAAATCTAAGTTTCGTTTTTCAGACTGCCAGAATTATTCATCGGCTAACTTTAAAATTCATGAATAGTCCGGACGAAAGCAATGAACCAAAGTCTTACCGAAATTCATGAACCGGAAGGCTAATTTTGAGGGAACAGATACGTTGACTACGACGGTATCTCCTGTGAAGCATCGGCTGTATGAAAAATCTTAACGGTGAATGTATTCAATCCCCTGTACAAAAACGGTAATATTTTACTTTCACGTTCTGTTATTTTTATAGAATAATCCCTACTTTTGACCCCCGATTCATCGTAGGGATTTTTTATTTTAACTCACAATGACAAAGCAAGAAGCAAAAAAGAAGGCTGGCAAATCATTTGATGCCAAGGTAAATTATAACGAAACAAAAAAAGCCATCGGCTACGTTCCACGCAAAAAAGCTACACAAGAAACATATGATCGTTTAGGTTTTATGTCGGGGCTGGAAGTACATCAGCAACTAAAAACCGATAAAAAACTATTCTGTAACTGCCCTGCCGGCTATTACCAGAAAAGTGATCAGTTCGACGCAGAACTTATCCGCCACATGCGCCCAACTTTGAGCGAACTTGGCGAATACGACGGAACTGCCCTGATGGAATTTAAAACCCGCAAACAGATCGTTTACCGGATAAAGAACCAAACCGCCTGTACTTACGACGTGGACGACACTCCCCCATTCCCCATCAACAAACAGGCACTGGAGATTGCACTGGAAATTTCCATGCTATCAAAAATGAATGTGGTGGGCGAAGTGCACATCACCCGTAAACAATACCTCGACGGAAGTATCCCTACCGGATTTCAGCGTACTGCCATCATTGGAGTAGAAGGAGAAATACCCTTAAAAAATAAAAAAATTCGCCTCATCCAGTTAAGTATTGAAGAAGACTCCTGCCGTGAGGTAACCGACATAGGTCATACCCGCATTTACCGTACCGACCGTCTTGGGGTGCCCCTGATTGAAACGGTAACTTACCCTGAATGTCTTAATCCCGACGAAATAAAGGAAGCCTGTAACTACATCCGTTTCCTGAACCGCAGTACCGGAAAAGTTCGTACCGGAATAGGCGCTGGCAGGGAAGATGTAAACGTAAGTTGCAAAGGCGGAACCAGGGTGGAAATAAAAGGTGTAGCCCATACCCGCTGGATACCTGAACTTACCCATAACGAATGTTTCCGTCAATGGGCATTGTTACACATCCGCGAAACTTTACTGAAACGGATACCCGATTATAAAAACTGGAAAATACAATCCCAGATATTCGAAATAAACGGATTTGCATCGAAGAATGCGATTGTAAAAGATGCTAAGAGTAAAAAATACAAATTCGTTGCTGTAAACCTCCCGGGTTTCCATGGAATGTTGTCTCATTTTGATCAACCGGGGAAAGTGTTTGCCGATGAGTTTACCGACAGGCTGAAAGTTATCGCCTGCCTCGAAAAGCCAAACATGACCCATTCGGAATCTTTGGAAAAAATATTTACAAAAGATGATTACGGCAAACTGAAAGAATTATTACATGCCGGTGAAAACGATGCCCAAATCGTATTCTGGGGACCGGAAGAAGACATCAAAACAGCATTGGAAACCATAGAAGAACGGGCATTGATGGCATTTGAAGGTGTTCCCAAAGAAACCCGCAAGTCGTTTGACGATGGTACTACCATTTTTGAACGTGTACTTCCCGGTGCCGACCGTATGTATCCCGATACCGACTCTGCTCCTATTCCTCTTGAAGACGAGTATATCGAAAGACTGAAGAAAAATCTTCCGAGCGAAGTGATGGATCGTTACCAGCAAATGGTACAATGGGGCATTCCGGAAGATACCTACACTTACATCCTGAAGAAAAATCTCTTCCCACTCATCGAAAAAATAATTAACGAACTGAATATTAATCCATCTTTTGTTGGTACTTTCTTCGGTCATACTTTAAAATATGTAGAAGGTCATAATACCCCGGCTTTAGAGTTTGATTGCAAAGTTATTTTTGCCATGTTCCGTTATCTGTTAGATAAAAAACTGGATCTGCAACTGGCAAAACGCATGATACCGGTAATTTATCAGCATCCCAAAATGGATTTTGATTCGGTATTGGTAAGCATAGGTTTCAAACATATTACCAAAGAAGATTTGCTGGCTAAGGTTCCTTTTTTGAAAAAGAAATTTGCCGAAATACATGTTTCCAAATTGAATGAACATGTAGAAAAGAACTGGATAATGGGACAATTAAACAGCCAGGCTGTTGGAAATGTAAATTTAACTGAGTTTTCAGAAATAGTTTCAAGTTTATAATTTTAAATTATAGAAATGGCATAAGTAAAAAGTTTTCAGATTTTGCCGGTAAAGGCAAGCCTGAAACTTCAAACTTCAAATAACAAATAGAATGAACGAAGATTTTTTCCAGGGATATAAGGGATCAGCCCTCGAAGTGCTGAAAAATTTTAATGTACGTGTTTGGGGTCAAACCGTTGTAAACACCCGTCGTGGTACCTTTACCGGGACGGTGTTGCCACGTGCAGAAAACGACGACGATAAACATATCGTATTAAAAATTCCTACCGGATATAATGTGGGTATTGATATTCATACCATCATTGATATGAAGGAAACCGGTTATAAAAAAGCCAATTACAAGATACCCGAAAGAGAATTTCCCTATACTCCAGGATTGCCGAGTGTAAAACTGCTTGGAACCGGTGGTACCATTGCTTCCCGCCTCGATTACCGTACCGGAGCCGTTATCCCTGCTTTTTCGCCGGGCGAACTGTACGGAGCCGTACCCGAACTTGCCGGAATCTGTAACCTGAAAACAGAAAAACTGTTTGCAGTATTCAGCGAAAACATGGGACCAGAACAGTACAAGAAACTGGCAATTGCCATTGGCAAAGAAATAGAAAACGGAATTGACGGGATAGTAATCGGACATGGTACCGATACCCTGCATCATACCGCTGCTGCGCTTACTTACATGGTACAAGATTCACCCATTCCTATCGTATTGGTAGGCTCTCAACGTTCGAGCGACCGTCCGAGTAGCGATGCTGCCCTGAATCTTATGCATGCAACCACCGCAGCCGGACATGGCGACATTGCCGAAGTAATGGTATGTATGTTTGGACCTACTTCCGACGAATACGGTTTCCTGCATCGCGGAACACGTGTTCGTAAGATGCACTCTTCCTATCGCTCCACTTTCCGTACCATTGGCGATACCCCGGTAGCTACCGTTACCCGCCAGGGAGTTAAACCTATCAAGGAAATTTACAATCATCGCCGTAACGACAAAAAAGTAACCATTAAACCTTACTTCGAAGAAAAAGTAGCCATCATATATTACTATCCAAACATGCAGCCCGATATGATAGATTCGTTGGTTGACAACGGATACAAAGGCATCATCATTGCGGGCACCGGGCTGGGACATGTTAATAAACCGCTATATCCTGCTATCGAACGTGCAGCAAAGAAAGGTGTGCACATGTATATGACTGTACAGACCTTATGGGGTTATGTGCACATGTTTGTGTATGATACCGGCCGCGACCTGATGGCAAAAGGCATCATCCCTACCGAAAATATGCTTCCCGAAGCCGCCTATATTAAATTAGGATGGGTGCTTGGACAAACCAACGACCCTGAAGAAGTAAGGCGTATGATGCTTACTCCTATCAACTATGAAACTACCGAACGCGAGCCTTACAATGGCTATCTTGTTTATCAGGGTGGAGTTCCGGAAATAGAAGAATTTATTCGTAAAGTACACAAATAGTTCAAAGCGGTAATAACTACAAAAACCTGTACCCGCCATTATAAATAATGAACACCAAACAATTGTCGTATAATCGAATTTAAACAACTCAGGAATAGAACACGGGGATTTTTGCTGATGCCAACGAATTTTAGATCTCTTTATATTTTTATCAGCGTTTATCTGTTTTATCCATGGAATCTGTGTTCCATTCTTTTCTGATATACGACATTCTATTTGCCCAATTACTTTCAAAAGTAAGAATTGTATCAATGAAAAGTGTCGGTTGTATCTTTTATTTATGATGCGTTCTTTTAATGTTTCATAAATTGTAAACATATAGTTTAAATCATTAAATATCCTGTTTATATAAAACAATATTCTGTTTATATATATAAACTTCCAGTTTGCAGTAATAAACTTCCAGTTAATTTTATTAAATATCCTGTTTGTAATATTAAATAAACATTTTCCCAATATAAATTTCCAGATTGTGTAAATAAACATTCAGTTAATTAAATTAAACATTCTATCAACAAATTTAAACATTGCAGTTATTTTTACTATCTTTGTATTTGTTAAAAACCCCTTCGTCATGAGCATACACATCGGAAAACTAATCAAAGAATACTGCTACGAGCACCGGATTTCTATTCATAAACTGGCAACAGGCATGAACTTCACCCCACAGGGTGTTTACCGCATGCTTCGCTCGTCCGACATGAAAATCAGCTATATCCGTAAATATTCAGAGCAGCTTGGGCATAATTTTTTCCTTGACCTTGCATCCCAGCCTCAGTCTGCCACCTCCGTAACCGAATATCCGGCACTGCTAAGGGAGCTTGAACAGCTTCGCCAGCGCAATTTTATGCTCGAACAGGAGAATTCCTACCTGAAACAAATCAATGAGTTGCTTAAAGTAGGCAAAAGCTAACCGGGAAACCCAATAATTGACCGGCATAGCCGGTTTTCTCATAACTTAGTGCTCCTTAATGGTTAAAAAATGTCGGGCCAGGCCGGGCGTAGTCGAGGTCGGTTTATTATCCGTTTAAATTTTCTATTTTTGTACAAAATATTTACGAATGAAAACCATTGTAGTACTCACTGGTGCAGGCATCAGTGCCGAAAGTGGCATCAAAACCTTTCGCGACAGCGGCGGACTCTGGGAAGAGTACCGTGTGGAAGATGTTGCTACCTACGAAGCATGGGAACGTAATCCAAAACTTGTATTAGATTTTTACAACCAGCGCCGCAAACAGTTGTACCAGGTACAGCCCAATGCCGCTCACTATGCCCTGGCGCAACTCGAAGAAAAGTTTAACGTACACGTCATCACCCAGAATGTGGACGATCTGCACGAACGTGCCGACAGCAAAAATGTCCTCCATCTGCATGGAGAGCTGAAGAAAGTCCGTAGTACGGTGGACGAAAACCTGGTTTACGACCTCGACGGATGGGAACTGCACTGGGGCGACAAATGCGAAAAGGGGAGCCAGCTCCGTCCACATATCGTTTGGTTTGGTGAAGCGGTGCCCAACATTGTTCCTGCCGCCGAAATAAGTGAAAAGGCAGATATTTACCTTGTCATTGGCACTTCTCTTAACGTGTATCCTGCTGCAGGTTTACTCAACTATGTTTACCCCGACCGTCCCAAATATATCGTAGATCCCAATGATGTTACGGCAAATCATATCCGCAATCTTTATCACATTAAAGAAAAAGCCGGTGTTGGCGTTCCGGCTCTGGTGGACAAATTGCTTGCCGATGGATAGGAAAACGGCTCTGGTGAAATTGCAGAAATTCTGTGCATATCAGGAGCGTTGCGAGTTCGAAATACTTGCAAAGCTCGGCGAATGGGAACTAAATGCTAAAGATATTGCCCGGGTTATGTCGCAGTTGAAGGAGGAGAATTTCTTTAGCAATACTCGTTTTGCCGAGGTGTTTGCCGGTGGAAAATTCCGGATGAAATGCTGGGGAAGGTTAAAAATTGCGGATGAACTTCGCAAGCGACATATCAACGAAAAAGATATTACTTTTGCACTCCAACAAATCAGCCCTGAGGATTATCGCGAAGCACTGAAACAACTGCTCGTTAAAAAAGCTGCTGAACTGCACGAGGAAGATGATTTCACACGAAATGGCAAACTGGCAACTTATGCCATGTCGCATGGATATGAAACCGGATTAGTTTGGGAAACCATTAAAATGCTTAAAGTAAGCTAAAGTTTGAAATGCTTAAAGTACTTTAGGTACTAAAATATAAACGATGACCAACATAAAAGAATTACAGAAAAGGTTAGACGACCTGAGGAGGTTCCTTTGACCTGGATGGCAAACTAAAACAAATTGCCGACGAGGAAGCTCTTACGCAGGCTTCCGGTTTTTGGGACGACCCAAAAGCTGCTGAACAGGTTTTAAAATCTATTCAATTAAAGAAAAAATGGACAGATTCCTGGCAACAGGCAAAAGACCGCCTCGACGACCTGCAAATTTTAAACGATTTTTACTTAGCAGGCGAAGGTAGCGAAGCCGAACTGGAAACAGTCGCCAATTCAGTGCTTACACTGATAGAAGAGCTTGAGTTCCGGAATATGCTCCGTAACGAGGAAGATATTCTTGGTGCTGTTTTAAACATTAATCCTGGTGCAGGTGGCACAGAGAGTCAGGACTGGGCACAGATGCTTATGCGAATGTACATTCGCTGGGGTGAACTTAATGGCTATAAGGTGAAGGAACTCGATTTCCAGCCAGGCGATGTGGCAGGACTGAAATCTGTTTCCCTCGAGTTCGAAGGTGATTATGCCTTCGGTTACCTCAAAGGTGAAAACGGCGTGCACCGCCTGGTACGGCTTTCGCCTTACGATGCCAACAACCGCCGCCACACCTCTTTTGCTTCGGTGTATGTTTATCCTGTTGTTGATGATAATATTGAAGTAGAAATAAATCAGTCAGACATCACCTGGGATACTTTCCGCTCAAGCGGTCCCGGCGGGCAGAATGTAAACAAAGTAGAAACAGCAGTCAGGCTGAAGCACGAGCCTACCGGCATCGTCATTGAATGTCAGGTTACCCGTTCGCAATTGCAAAACCGCGAGAAAGCATTGCAGATGCTGCGTTCACAGTTGTACGAAATAGAATTGCGTAAACGAAGGGAAGCCCAGGCAGAAATCGAAAGCAACAAGAAAAAGATAGAATGGGGTTCGCAAATACGCAGTTATGTACTGCACCCTTACAAACTGGTAAAAGATGTCAGAACCGGTTGTGAAACCTCCGATGCTCAGGGTGTGCTCGACGGCGGACTGAACGCTTTCATCAAGGCATACCTGATGGAATTTGGGAATATTTAAACCTTCCAGAGTGCGAAGCACCTGGAAGAGTTTTAAAAAAGAGTTCAAACGAAACAAACTTTAGTCCTTTAGACTTTTGAAGGTTTACAAAATTTTTTATCTTTGTAGGGTAATTAATTTTTTTTGCCATGAAAACCCGTACTGAAAAGGACACGATGGGAACCGTGGAAGTTCCTGCCGACAAATACTGGGGTGCACAAACCCAGCGTTCGAAAGACAATTTTAAAATAGGCGATGGCAGCATGCCCCGCGAAATAATTTACGCTTTTGCTTACCTGAAAAAAGCTGCTGCACTCACCAATTTCGAGTTAGGTGTCCTTCCCAAAGAAAAATGCGACCTTATCTGCCAGGTATGCGACGAAATTCTGGAAGGTAAGCTCAGCGACCAGTTTCCATTGGTTGTTTGGCAAACAGGAAGCGGTACCCAAAGCAACATGAATCTGAACGAAGTGATTGCCAATCGTGCCCATGTGTTGCATGGCGGAAATCTGGGAGATGAGAAAAAATTCATCCATCCCAACGATGATGTCAACAAAAGTCAGTCATCCAACGACACTTTCCCTACGGCAATGTCTATCGCAGCTTATAAAATGGTAATGGAATGCACTCTTCCCGGAGTGGAAAAACTGAAGAATACCCTTGCGGCTAAATCGGAGGCTTTTAAAGATATTGTAAAAACCGGTCGCACTCACATGATGGATGCCACTCCGCTTGCGTTGGGACAGGAGTTTTCGGGCTATGTGTCGCAACTGGAACATGGCATCAAAGCTTTAAATAACACCTTGGATCATCTTTCGGAGCTTGCCCTTGGTGGAACTGCCGTAGGAACCGGACTCAACACGCCCAAAGGTTACGATGTGCTGGTAGCAAAAATAATAAGTGAGCTTACCGGTTATCCGTTTAAAACGGCTCCCAATAAATTTGAATCTCTCGCAGCACACGATGCCATTGTGGAAACTTCCGGGGCTTTAAAGACTTTGGCTGTAAGCCTGATGAAAATAGCTAACGACACCCGTCTGCTCGCTTCGGGTCCCCGCTGCGGCATAGGAGAAATAAAACTTCCGGAGAATGAACCAGGCTCTTCCATCATGCCTGGGAAGGTAAATCCTACCCAAAACGAAGCCCTGACGATGGTTTGTGCCCAGGTGATTGGTTGCGATGCTGCCATTACCATTGCCGGAACCCACGGACACCTCCAGTTGAATGTTTTTAAGCCGGTAATGATTTATAATCTGCTTCTATCAGCCCGTTTGCTTGGTGATGCCTGTGTCTCCTTTAACGATAACTGTGCCATTGGTATAGAACCTAATCTGCCGTTTATCAAAAAGAACCTTGAAAACTCACTGATGCTGGTAACGGCATTAAATACCCATATAGGATACGAAAACTCGGCTAAAATTGCCAAAAAAGCCCATAAAGAAGGTAAAACTTTGCGTGAAGCCGCCATTGAATTGGGTTTGCTTACCAATGAGCAGTTTACACTCTGGGTTAACCCGGCAAAGATGGTATAGGAAGATCATAATAATAAACGCTCAAGTTGAGTGTTTTTTTTATTTTGGCATGTTTTCTTTTTTCCATGCTCCATATCGTTTCCCGGTCTTTTCCATCGCATTCAGGATGGAGTTTGCCCAGTAGTTCCTGAAGCCGATGCCTCCGGGTTTGCTGGTTATTCTTTCCGTAATAAGCACCTTATTGGTTGCTATATCAAAGAATGTTACAAACATATTTGCCTTTTCGCCTGCTTTATCGAGGCTTTCCATGATAAACACAATGCCAATGCCGGTTCTATCGCCCACCTTATATCCTGATACTATTTGTTGTACGATATTTTCGTTCAAGGTAAGCCGGTCGTCGGGATTATCCGAAACCAGGTTGTTTACGTCCGAAAGCTGGTTCTGAGCTTTTACAACCGTTAAATCGTATTCCACAGATTTTTTTCTGATAAATTTACCAATACAAAACTTTTCTTTTTCATTTACCATCAAATTATTAATGGATTCAAAATATATGTCTTTAATTTTGGGTACATCTGTAAAACCTGTCGAACCAATCAGTTTTACATGGGAGAAGTCAATTCCGTAAAAAACAATATCAGTAGTCGTAAAAATTTCACTGATGGTGTTTTGTGCATGGGTTGTCGTTTCGCACAAAACAAAAACGAACAACAACAAAATTAATTTTTTCATATTCAAGTGTTTGATAATTAGTCAATCTTTAAGTTTGTTTTTGTATAATATCCTTGCTAAATAAAATTTCCTTTTATTATATTTTCATTGTAAAGCATCAATTCATCAATGCGTGTAAACTGAGTCTTTTTTTTGATTAAAATGTTTATTTGTATTTTTACAAAAGGATTAATAATTGCAAAATTAAAAAATTGCAAAAGAGATACAATATTTTTGAATAATTTGTTTCAATGCAAAATAGGCTTGGGCAGGTTTTTCAAGCTGCAGCCAGAAGCGTTTTAGTATAATTTTCATGTTGCATTGAACAATGCCGTTTTTACGGCTGAAAAATGAAATTGTAATTTGAATAATTATTTTTAATAAAAAAGGCATACTAAAACAGCATGCCTTAATTTACCGGATTGAAAAAAATTATTTATACACGTTTTTTGCAAAATATTTGGCAACAATTGTTCCTGCAAATTCATAAGCTTTCAGCAACCGGTAACCCGAATCGAAATCAAAACCCGCTGCACCTCCACCGGCAATTTTATTAACGGTGAATTTAGCCACTTCTGCTTTAGGATTTGCAGTTTCAATAATGGTAACTTCAATGTCAATGCTTGCATCCTTACGGACAACTCCAACATTAAAACCTGGTTCGAGAAAAACTGTACGTACAATCATAGTATATTTTGCCTTTTTAAAATCAGAACTTACTTTAATACCTTTATTAACAAGAAAATTATTAAAGTTAGTTTCAAATCCCGGCTGAAACTTTTGTTTTTTATCATTATTCCATGCAACAATCCATTTATCGCCTTTTCCAGCTTCCTTTTTGTTGTACTCCTCAACTTTACTCTTAGTGTATTCATCTTCCTTATCAAATTTTCCTACAGCCATTCCATCGTAAGAAAACGAAATCAGAATTTCTTTTTCAGCCTTCAACTGGGCGGGGTCGCCCGAAACCAATTTAACTTTCTGAGCATTTAAAGTGAAAGCTGAAACAATAAAAACGCTCATAGTCATTAGGATAACAATCTTTTTCATTGTCGTGAATTATTAGGTTAATACTTAATGATTGAAGGCATAAATTAACTACAATATTTTCGATTTTCTGATATTTTATTTGTTTTTTTATAACTTATTAAAAAAAATAATTTTAATGGAAAAATAGTATTTTTGAAAATTATTCAAAAAGATGACAGTGCTGGATGGTATTAAAGCCCCTGTAAAAACGCAATTAGAAGCGTTTGAACAATCTTTCAGAAAGAGCATGCAAAGCAATGTTCTGCTTCTTGATAATATTACTAGGTACATCCTTCGCAGAAAAGGCAAACAAATGCGTCCGCTTTTCGTGATGCTGAGTGCCAATATTTGCGGGGGAATAAATGAAAGCACTTTTCGTGCAGCATCTCTCATCGAACTGCTACATACGGCTACCCTGGTTCACGACGATGTAGTGGACGATTCCAATGAACGCCGCGGTTTTTTCTCTATCAATGCTTTGTGGAAAAATAAAATAGCTGTTCTTGTAGGCGATTACCTGCTTTCAAAAGGTTTGCTGTTATCACTTGACAACAATGATTTTAACCTGCTAAAAATTGTTTCGGAAGCCACAAGGCAAATGAGTGAAGGCGAGTTGCTTCAAATTGAGAAAGCCCGTCGTCTCGACATACGCGAAGACGTATATTTTGAGATCATCAGTAAAAAAACAGCCTCTCTCATTGCTTCCTGTTGTGCCTGCGGAGCTTTTTCGGCTGGTGCTGATGCATCTGTGGTTGAGAAAATGCACAGTTTTGGCGAAAAAGTTGGTATTGCCTTTCAAATCAAAGACGATCTTTTTGATTATGAAAAAAGCCGGGAAACCGGAAAGCCCAACGGAATTGACATAAAGGAGCAGAAAATGACCCTGCCTTTGATTTATCTGCTCGAAAACAGTACCTTTATTGAAAAACGAAGAATCATCAACATCATAAAAAACCATAACAGGGATGTTGTTAAAGTAGCCGAAATTATTCAAAAGGTAAACCAAAGCGGGGGAATAGCTTACACCCGTCAGAAAATGGCAGAGTATCGGCAGGCGGCACTGGATATTTTACACCAATTCCCTGAAAGCCCTTCACTACAAGCGATGGAGCAATTGGTTCTTTATACTACTGAACGAAAAAAATAACGAATCTTAGCGAGCTTTTTCCAGTGTAAATCCAAAGGTAGTACCCACGCCCAGGGTGCTTCTTACATTAATGGTTTGCTTGTGGGCTTCAATAATGTGTTTTACGATAGCTAACCCCAACCCAGAGCCTCCCTGGTCGCGCGAACGGGCTTTGTCGGTACGGTAAAACCGTTCAAAAACACGGGAGAGTTCCTGCTCGGAAATTCCCACCCCATTGTCGGTAACCTCTACCAGGACGTGCTCGTCCATATCAAAAAAGCGGATACGGGTTTTCCCTCCTTCCACCCCGCAATATTTTATAGAATTATCAACCAGATTAATAAATACCTGTCTGATTTTCTCACGGTCGGCACTCACCGGGATTGGTTTGTCGGAACCATTGTCGAGGGTAATAAACATCTTTTTCTTTTTGGCTTTTATCTCGAGAAATTCAAGTACTTCCCTTGACAAAGAAACAACATCAAATTTTTGAAAATTGACTTTAAGTTCCCCTGATTCGAGATGCGCAATGGCTTCGAGATCTTCTACTATGGCAATCAGGCGGTTTATACTTTTATTGGTGCGCTTCAGGTATTCACGGTTGATAGTGGGGTCTTCCAGCCCGCCGTCGAGCAGGGTTAACACATATCCCTGCAAGTTAAAAATTGGCGTTTTCAGTTCGTGCGAAACATTACCCAGAAATTCTCTTCGGTACAATTCCTGCGTTTTCAAATCCTCAATTTCTTTGCTTCTTTCTTTCGCCCATTCGGTTACGTCCTGGTTAACTTCTTCAATATCCGATTTTAAAGCTATTTTCTTTTTTGCATTTTCAGGAACTTTCAGGTGCCGGATGGTTTTGTATATGAGCCTGATTCTGTCTAAAATGAAGCGCTGCAACGAATAATAAAAGAAAAAATAAGAAAAGCCCAAAATAGCCAAAGCCGTTATCAGCATTGCAAGTTCTAACGAAATGCCAATAACCAGTTTAAAAAGGGAGAAGCAAAGGATGAAAACCACTACAACTAAACTTGCGTTTATGAATGCCAGGATTTTCGGGTTGGAATATTTCATTATATGATTATCTGATATCTTACCTAAAGAAATTTATTAATAAAAATTTCTTTGCGCTCCTTTGCGAAAAACTCAGCAATTCTCCGCGGTTTAAATCTTTTTTACCGCAGAGGACGGGAAGAATTACGCAGAGAAAACCGCAGAGAAAACCGCAGAGCCTGCTTTGTTGAAAAAATAATGTATCATAAAAGAATCATTAATATTTTTCTTCATAGATTATGGTTTTATACTTTTTAGGCAGAAAAACGGATAATCATTTTTCATTATTCCTCGTATTTATAACCTACTCCTTTAACGGTTCTGATGTTATCAATGCCAATTTTTTCACGGATTTTGCGCACATGGACATCAATAGTCCGGTCACCAACAATTACATCGTTTCCCCAAACCTTGGCAAAAATTTCTTCTCTTGTGAATACCTTATTGGGTTTTGAAGCAAGGAGCATCAGAAGTTCAAATTCTTTTTTGGGTAAAATAATTTCTGTCCCGTTTTTTTCGACAATAAATCTTTCTTTATCAATAACCATGTCTTTGAGTTGCAACGATGAGGCGCTACCCGTTTCGGTTTTAAACCTCCGGAGCAAAGCCTGAATACGGCTGATTAAGACTCTGGGTTTAACTGGTTTAGTAACATAATCGTCGGCACCGGCTTCAAATCCGGCAATCTGGGAATAATCTTCACCGCGGGCTGTCAGAAAAATTATTACGGCATTTTGCAATTGGGGAATTTGTTTGATTTCCCTGCAAGCTTCCATGCCGTCCATCTCAGGCATCATCACATCAAGAATTATCAGATGAGGACATTCTGTTTTGGCAACTTTAACGGCTTCCATTCCGTTTCGGGCTGTAAAAACCTGAAAACCTTCTTTTTTCAGATTATAACCCAGAAATTCAAGGACGTCTTTTTCATCGTCAACCAGGAGAATTTTTATTTGTTCGTTATCCATACCGGTCAATTACTTTTGATGAAGAATAGCAGGTTTGCAAAGATACTTTTTTTTAATCGGTTAATTAACTTGTTGGTTAATTTTATGTTAAGTTTCACTTAGCTGCCAGTATCAAGGAGATTACTCTGTTTTCACAAGGAAGTAACTTTTTTTGCCTTTCTGTATCAGCAGGTAAGTATCGTTAAGCAGGTTCTGCCGGTTTACGATAAAAGTGTCGGTTATTTTTTCCTTATTTATCAGTATTGCCCCTTCTTTGATTAAGCGGCGTGCTTCGCTCTTTGACGGGAAAATACCGGTAATATCTGAAAGGAAATCGGCTATGGGAATGTCTTTTTCGAGTTCGGTACGGCTGAGTTTCGAAATGGGTACGCCCTCAAAAACGGAAAGAAAAGTAGCCTCGTCAAGGTTTTTCAGCATAGCGGTAGTGCCTTTACCGAAAAGAATTTCTGAGGCTGCCAATGCCTGCTGAAAATCATTTTCAGAATGAACCCTGATGGTGATGTCTTTGGCAAGATTTTTCTGTAGAATCCGAAGGTGGGGAGCCTGTGCATGATTTTTTGCCATTTCCTCCACTTCTTCCTTACTGAAAAGGGTGAAAATTTTAATGTATTTAAGAGCATCATCATCAGAAACATTGAGCCAGAACTGGTAAAAATGGTAAGGAGATGTCTTGGCAGCATCAAGCCACACATTTCCGGTTTCGGTTTTTCCGAACTTTCCACCATCGGCTTTGGTAATCAGTGGGCAGGTAAGAGCAAAGGCTTCTCCTCCGGTTTTACGCCTGATGAGTTCGGTGCCGGTAACTATGTTGCCCCACTGGTCGGAGCCTCCCATCTGGAGTTTGCAGTTTTTATTTTCATATAACCATAAAAAATCATAGCCTTGCACCAATTGATAGCTGAATTCGGTAAACGACATGCCTTCGCCGCTTTCGCCGCTCAGACGTTTTTTTACCGAATCCTTCGACATCATATAGTTTACGGTAATATGCTTACCAATGTCGCGGATAAAAGAAAGAAATGAAAAGGTTTTCATCCAGTCGTAGTTGTTCACCATTTCGGCACGGTTGGGTATATTTCCGTCAAAATCAATAAACTTTACCAGTTGTTTTTTGATGCATTCCTGGTTGTGCCTCAGTACATCTTCGCTAAGCAAGTTTCGTTCTTCATTTTTACCCGAAGGATCGCCTATCATGCCAGTGGCGCCACCTACCAGAGCTATGGGTTTGTGTCCGGCAAGCTGAAAGTGTTTTAACATCATTATTGACACAAGATGACCGATATGAAGCGAATCGGCAGTAGGATCAATTCCAACGTAGGCTGATGTAATTTCTTTGTTCAGTTGTTCTTCCGTTCCTGGCATCAAATCGTGTATCATGCCCCTCCAGCGTAGTTCTTCAACAAAATTCATGGATTAAAATTTTTGCAAAGATATAAAAAGGGAATCATGAGAAGTTTTGGACATGTATAAATGGATTATATCGCCACACGGTAGGGGTACCTGTCTGTCTACAGCTTACTGTGTAGACATATTTTTTTGTTTAGATAGCATCTAACCGTATATCAAATTTTTCAAAACTCTATTTTATAGCTTAATATTGGGATTTCAGAAACTCTTCAATGATATTTTCCACACTTATGCCTTCGGCTTCGGCTTTGTAGTTGCGCACAATGCGGTGGCGGAGTATGGAGGAAGCCACTGCCTGTACATCTTCAATGTCGGGAGAGTATTTCCCGTTGATTGCAGCATGGCATTTAGCCCCCAGGATAAGGTATTGCGAAGCCCTTGGACCGGCTCCCCAGTTAAGGTAGGCTTCGGCAAAAGGATGCGCTCCGGCGGCACCCCGGCGGGTTTTTGAAGCCAGCGTAACGGCATATTTAAACACGTTATCCGTTACCGGTATTCTGCGTACAAGATTTTGGAAAAACTGTATTTCTTCGGCGGTTAAAATCACATTCAGTTGGGCTTCGTACTGGGCGGTAGTTTGTTTCACCACGTTCAATTCTTCTTCAAATGAAGGGTAATCAAGCCAGATATTGAACATAAAACGGTCGAGCTGTGCCTCTGGAAGTGGATATGTTCCTTCCTGCTCTATTGGGTTTTGGGTAGCCAGCACAAAAAAAGGTTCGGCAAGCTGGTATGAATTGCCTGCAACGGTTACTGATTTTTCCTGCATGGCTTCCAGCAGTGCGCTCTGGGTCTTGGGTGGGGTGCGGTTAATTTCGTCGGCAAGAATAATATTCGCAAACACAGGACCTTTAATAAACCTGAACCTGCGATTTTCGTCCAGTATTTCCGTACCGATAATATCGCTGGGCATAAGGTCGGGTGTAAACTGTATGCGGTTATAACTCAATCCGAGAACTTTCGAAAGGGTATTTACCATAAGCGTTTTTGCCAGTCCGGGAACCCCAACCAGCAATCCGTGCCCCTTACTGAAAATACAGATAAGGAGGTTTTGTATCACCTCGTCCTGCCCTACTATCACCTTGGCAATTTCAGAACGGAGTGTGCTATATTTTTCATGAAATGCTGCAAAAGCATTTACGTCGGATGAATAATTCATAGTGTTGTAAAAAAGTTTTCCGGGGTTAATTAGTCCATCTATAGGTAAAATTGCAATCCCTATAATCTTCGTTAATGCTGATGTATGTTTTTTGTGTTTTGTCTTTTATCCAGCCGCTGATCATTTCCTGTTTTTTCCCATCGAGAGCCCATTGCTGGAAGCGGGTGTAATCATCCTTTAGATTGGCTTTATGCGGAGTTGTACGTATTTTCAGGTAAAGAATACGGTAAGCCTGCTTTCCGTCATCCGAAACCATTGCAACGGGGTTTGAGATTTCTCCTATTTTCAGTTTGTCAATAACAAAAAACATTTTGGCGTCCAACTGGCTTGCTTCGAAACGAGTATTGCCGGTAGCATTATTCACCATCATGCCTCCGTTCATTTTCGAAGGATCGTCGGAGTATTTTTGTGCTGCTTTTTCGAAGGTTATCGTATTTGCACGAATGAGTTTTGCAATACTGTCGAGGTAAGTGTTTGCCGAGGCAAGGTCATAAGGCGAAACTTTGGGCTGGATAAGGATATGTCTTGCATTTATATAATCGCCTTTACGATCAATCAACTGAATAATATGGAATCCTGCCGGAGTTTTTATTACGTTGGAAACTTCGTTGGGTTTTAAAGAAAAGGCAGCCGCTTCAAACTCGGGATACATTTCGCCTCTTCCAAAAGAGCCTAATTCACCTCCCTGTTTAGCCGAGCCGGGGTCTTCGGAGTAAAGGATGGCGAGGGTTGAGAATTTTTCCCCGTTCAATATTCTTTTGCGTAATGTATTAATCTTGTCCTTTGCTTCGTTAAGGGCTTCGTCGCTTATTGGCGGCTGCTTTACTATCTGTCCTATTTCGTATTCTGTTTCCACAAAGGGAATGCTATCCTGGGGCAAACGGTTAAAAAATGTCTTTACCTCGGTGGGAGTAACTTTGGCATCGGCAGTAATTTTTGAATGTACCTGGTCTATCATCAACTGATCGCGGATAAGGTCGTGCAGTTCATCTTTGATTTCTATAAGCGATTTCTGATAAAACTCTTCCAATTTCTCCTGCGAGCCAAACTGTTGAATATAATAACGCATGCGTTGGTTCATAGTGCCTTCAATCTGACTTTCGGTTACCTGTATGCTATCAAGCTCTGCCTGGGTCAGCATGAGTTTATCGAATAACAGGTTTTCGAGAAACTGGCAGCGCATAGAGGATGCATTCCCTATGCTTCCCTGCATACGGTATTGCACGTATTGTGTTTCGATATCAGATTTTAATACTATTTTGCTTCCTACCGTAGCAACAACCTCGTCAATAACCTGGCTGAATACCGGTGTACAGTATAAAAAAGCAGAAAGTATTATACAAATTACAAAGAGGCTTTTTTTCATCAATTGGAGATATTATTTAATAGATTTGGAAATCTTTTTCTTTCCTGGCTTTTTCAAAAACCTCATTCTGCATTTTGTTTACAAGACTGAGTTTTCGTTTGTTAAGAATAATTTCACGGATGTTTCTTTTTTCAAAATCAAGGGGTGAGATGCTTTCTTTTTCTTTAAAATCGCGGACAGCAATAACAAAGAAATGAGTAGAATCGTTGATTTCAATAAAATTATTTTTCTTTTGTAAATCTTCCCGCGAAATATTTTTTACCGGAAGCATTCTTTCAATATCATCGGGCGAAAGCCAGTTTTGGTCAGTTACGGAATAATTTAGAGCATTTTCCTGGCAAAATTCTTCCAGTTTTAGTCTGTCAGATTCTTTTGTTGAAAGCATCAGACGTTTTACGGTACGAATTGCCGAAAATCCGGAATTAAATTGTGCCCAATTTATCAGGATAATATTTTGGCGCAACTGGAAATCAGCAGTATGTTCCTGATAGTATTTTTTAATTTCGTCGAATGGTACTGTAGTATCGAGTTTTTGACGAATAAGTTCGGTTTCATATTGATAAACTAGCAGGGAATTCCGGTAATTTTCAAGTTGTTCAGTAAAGTCCTTCTGGTCGCTTGGCAGGTTTGCCTCTGCCTGGTTAAGAAGTGCCTGCTGCCTGAGCCAGTTATTGATAAAATTCTTTACGATATTTACACTGTCCTTTGGGTGGCTTCCTTTGGGAACCACCCCCTTAAGGTCGGAACGGTAAAGATAATTATCATATGCCCTTGCAATTATATCCTCCTTGTTACCAGAATGAAAATAATGGCAGGAAGAAAGAAAAACAGCCAATATGAAACCCCATTTCTTCAAATCGTTATTCTTTAATTATCGAATTAAAAACTTCCTTGTTAACAGAGATAGGATATTTTTGGCGTAAAGATTTTATCCATTCTTTTTCAAGATAATTTTGGTAGTCGGCAGTAACCAGTCCTTTTATTTCACCAAGAAGTTTGGGTTCGGGTGGAATATTTTGGTGCACTGCGACAAAAATAGTTGTGTCTCCCGAAACAACGGGTTTGGTAACTGATTTTTCCCAGGCGATGCCATCAATTTGCGGGTTGTCGCCTTTACTAAATTTCTTATGGTCAATGCTTAAAACTACCGTGGAGTCGTGATTTATCGTTTTAAGTATTTCAGCTTCGTCTATGCCTTTGGAAGCCATTTTACGGGCTTTTTTCAAATCCTTGGAGGAAGTTTTTACCAATGTGTACACTGAGGCATCGAGACGGTTGCCCCACATATAATTGGTTTTGTTCTTGTTATAGTACTCCTGCAGACCGGTAGAGTCTTTCACAGCTTTCGACCATATTTTGCGATCGGTAAGGTCGAACAGTAAAATACCGTCGCGGTATTCTTTCATCAACGATCTGAATTCAGGGTATTTGTTTTCGAGTTGATTGTCTTCGTAAGCCAAACAGCTTTCGTCGGTAAATATTTTGTAAGCATTATCAATATATACCGCCAAGTCTTGTTTGTTCATACTTTTCTGGTTTTTGGAAATGTAATCTGCAAAATCTTTTTGTGTAAAGGTTTTATCGCCAAGCAGGAACAAGTTTTTGGTAAGTCCGGCGGCTTTAGCTACATCCCATTTGCCTGCAAAAACAGTGGTATCCATTACTTTTACGAATTCGTTTTTTGATTTCAGATCTTCGGTAAAGAAATATTCTTTTTTGATTTTATGGATAAGAGATTCTTTGCTTTTCAGGTTGCGGTCACTTTTTGCAAGTGCCTGTTTGAGTTCGGCTTTGGTTTCTTCAAAAGAGCCAATGGGTTTTCTATCAATGAGTTTTATTATATGCCAGCCAAAATGAGTTGAAAAAGGAGGGGTTACATCGCCTTTATTTTGTAATTTACTGATTTGGTATATAAAATCGGGAATCATACGATTCGAGCCGAACCAAGGCATAATTCCTCCTTTGGTAGCGGTACTTTTATCATCGCTAGTTTCTTTAGCCAGTTGGGCAAAATCAGTTCCGGAAGTTAATAATCCATAAATACTGTCGGCTTTGGCTTTTAAGTGGTCCATATCGGCAGAGGAAACGTTTTTAGGGTACAATAATAAAATATGTGCAATTTGTACCTTTCCCATTGCCGGCTTTTTATCAATAACTTTAATAAGGTGGTACCCGTAATCGCTGCGAACGGGCATTGAAATTTCGCCAACCTTTGTATTATATGCTCCATTTTCAAAAGGATACACCATATCGAAAGCCGAAAAATATCCGAGATCGCCTTTGTTTCCCGGTATGGTTCTTCCTCCTTTAATATCGTCTTTTGCCGATAAATCGTCGGAAAGTTCTACGGCTAAATTTTCAAATGTTTCTCCGGCAAGGATACGTTTTCTTATTTTCATAATCTTATTGTAAGCCTCAAGGGTATCTTTGGGAGGGGCATTTTTATCCAATTTTACAAGAATGTGGCTTGCCCTGATATCAAATTGCTTACGTGCATAGGATTCATCGAGCAAATATTTGTTTATGTCTTCATCAATTAGGTAGGGTTGGGCTAATTGTTTGCGATAGCCTGCAAGCTCGTCTTTGAAAGTCTTCAGTGTATCAAGTCCAAATTCTTCTGCCTCGAGTACCTTGAGTTTGAAATTAATATATAAATCAAGGTATTCTTCAAGCGATTTACGATCCATGGCATCGCCCTTGATGTTGTTTTTTTGGTAAATGTTAACAAAATCTGTTTTGGTAACTTTTTCTTTACCTACTGTTAACAGTGCCGGGTCCCTGTCCTGTGCATACATGGCAAAAGAAATAAAAACAAGGATTCCTGCGAAAAAGGTTTTCATAGCATTGAAAGTAGCATTATTCAGCATAGGTTTTATAATTTAATTGTTGAACGTTTTTTTATTGATAATATTTTGGTTGAGAAAATCAATTTGTTGTTAAGGAAATATTTTAACGGCTGTAATTGGGAGCTTCACGGGTTATGATAATGTCGTGGGGATGGCTTTCGGCGACGCCAGCAGCGGTAATTTTAATAAATTTTGCATTCTGGAGTGATTCTATATCGGCGGAACCTGTATAGCCCATACCTGCCCTGAGTCCTCCAACCATTTGGTGGATAACTTCCGATAAATCGCCTTTGTAAGGAACTCTCCCCACGATTCCTTCGGGGACCAGTTTTTTAATATCCTCTTCCATGTCCTGGAAATATCTGTCTTTTGAACCTTTCTGCATGGCTTCGAGAGAACCCATTCCACGGTACGTTTTGAATTTTCTCCCTTCAAAAATTATGGTTTCACCAGGCGATTCGTCCACCCCGGCAAAAAGAGAACCTGCCATGATGGTGCTGGCACCTGCCGCAATGGCTTTTACGATGTCGCCAGTATAGCGGATACCACCGTCGGCAATTACTGGAATTTTTGCACTTTTTACTGCCTGTGCAACATTATAAATAGCAGATAATTGTGGTACTCCTATGCCGGCAATGATGCGGGTTGTGCAGATAGAGCCGGGACCTATGCCCACCTTTATGGCATCAACACCTGCTTTCACAAGCGCTGATGCAGCTTCGGCAGTAGCAATATTTCCTACAACAAGCTGAATTCCGGGATATTTATTTTTTACTGCAACAATCATATTTATAACACCCTTTGAATGACCATGGGCTGTATCAATCACAATGGCATCTACTCCGTTTTTTACAAGTGCATCTACCCTGTCGAGCGTATCCTGGGTTACTGTTACTGCTGCTGCAACCCGCAAGCGGCCTCTTTCGTCCTTACAGGCATTGGGGCGGGCTTTTATCTTAATAATATCCTTATAGGTTATCAGCCCTATGAGTTTGTTGTTTTTATCAATTACAGGTAGTTTTTCAATTTTGTATTGTTGAAGAATATCGGCAGCTTTTTCAAAATCGGTAAATTCGGTTGTTGTAATTAAGTTTTTTTTGGTCATAATCTCGGCGATAGGTCGCAGAAGATTGCGTTCAAACCGGAGATCGCGGTTAGTAACAATTCCTACCAGTTCCTTGTTTTTGTTTATTACCGGGATGCCGCCTATTTTATTTTCCTTCATAAGCGCAAGTGCATCTTCAACCCTTGCATCTTCATGTAAAGTAACCGGGTCGAGTATCATACCGTTTTCAGCACGTTTCACCTTCCTGACTTCGTTTGCCTGTTCTTCTATGGTCATATTTTTGTGTAACACACCAATACCGCCTTCCTGTGCCATAGCAATAGCCATAACAGATTCTGTAACAGTATCCATAGCAGCACTTACAATAGGAATATTTAAACAAATATTTTTCGTGAAAAAAGTTGAAATGTTCACTTCACGGGGAAGTATTTCAGAATAAGCAGGTACAAGCAATACATCATCATAGGTAAGCCCTTCACCTGCAAATTTATCATTATTCAAAAACATACAACGTTGTTTTAATTGGCAAAAATAGGAAAAATAGCGCTTCCAATTTTTTTCCGGTTTTTTTTTAAAAAACATTTACAAAATTTTAACAAACTGAAATGCAGAAATATTTATTAAAATCACCCGGAAAGGTAAACATCCGGAATGTTTATTAAAACCGGAATGCTTAACAAAAATAGTACTTTTGCAAAAAAATACTGTTATGGACGAACGCCTGCTCGCTTTTGAAAAACTATTGCATATCATGGATACGTTACGGGAACAATGTCCGTGGGATAAAAGCCAAACCTTTGAGACGTTACGATACCTTACAATTGAGGAAACCTATGAATTATCGGACGCTGTCCTGGAAAAAAATATTGACGAAATTAAAAAAGAATTGGGTGATTTATTGCTACACATAGTTTTTTATGCCAAAATTGGAGAAGAGAAGAATGCTTTTGGAATAAAGGATGTAATTGACCATATCAATGAAAAACTCATCCGGCGGCATCCACATATTTATGGTGAAGTAGAAGCAAATGATGCGGAAACCGTAAAGAATAACTGGGAAAAAATTAAACTCAACGAAGGAAGAACATCCGTATTGTCGGGTGTGCCACAGGGATTGCCTGCCATAGTAAAAGCGTACCGCCTGCAGGAAAAAGCCCGTGGTGTGGGTTTCGATTGGGAAAATCCCGGACAGGTTTGGGACAAAGTAATAGAAGAACTAAAAGAGCTGAAAAGTGAAGTGGAAACTGATGCCCCGCATGTTGCAGTAGAAGCAGAGATGGGTGATCTGCTTTTTGCTTTAATCAATTATGCCCGTTTTATTTCTGTAAATCCCGAAGATGCACTCGAACGTACCAACCGGAAATTTATAAGCCGTTTTAAATACCTCGAAGAAAAAACTCTTAAAAAAGGAAAATCGTTGCACGACATGAGCCTGCAGGAAATGGATGTGTACTGGGAAGAGGCTAAACAAAAAGAAAACGAGGCTCTTTAAATAAAAGAACCTCGTAACGGTATTTCCTTTTTTTAGTGTTTGCTCAGATAATCGGCAACACCATCATGTGTAGGGCTCATTGCATCTTCCCCTTTTTGCCAATTGGCAGGACATACTTCTCCGTTTTCTTCAAAAAACTGGAGCGCATCCACCATACGCAATGTTTCATCCACGCTTCTGCCCAAAGGAAGATCATTAACTACCTGATGCCGAACTATTCCCTGTTTATCAATAAGAAAAAGGCCGCGAAGGGCAACAGGATCACCCTTGAATTCAATTTCATCGTCTTCATTATAGCTCCATTCGCCGGCAAGTACATCGTAATTTGCCGAAATGGTCTTAGAAAGATCAGAAACTATGGGATAGTTTACGCCTTTTATTCCTCCTTTGTTTCGTTCGGTGTTGAGCCATGCCCAATGTGAGAATTTAGAATCAATGGAACAACCTACCACTGCGACATTACGCTTTTCGAATTCAGCAAGTTTATCCTGAAAAGCAATAAGTTCTGTCGGACAAACAAAGGTAAAATCGAGAGGGTAGAAAAAGAAAATTACATGTTTTTTCCCGATATACTGTTCGAGTGAGAATTTTTCAACAAATTCTCCTCCGTTTATAACAGCATCTGCATCAAATAAAGGGGCTTTTTTGCCTACTAATACTGACATTTTTTTATTTTTTGGTTATTATCTGGTATAATTTAACTGATACATAATATAACCGGAATAGTGAAAAATTGTTTTGGGTTCAATTAAAAAAACTGTCCTGATATTTGCATTTATTTTGCATAAAAGTTGGTACGGATAGCAGAGGCAATTTTTTCAAACGCTTCGGGACTAAAGTGTAACTTTTTTCTTTTGAAATCCATATCGTATAAGGAATGAAGAGGTATAAGATGAATATGGGCATGGGGAACTTCCAATCCGATAACCGTTACACCGATTCGTTTGCAGGGTATAGTTTTTTCAATTGCGATTGCCACTTTTTTTGCAAAAATAAAGAACTCTCCAATGGTTATATCGTCAATATCAAAAATGTAATCTGTTTGCTGCTTGGGTATAACCAGCGTATGACCTTCAGCGAGAGGGTTTATGTCAAGAAAAGCTAAAAATTTTTCATTTTCAGCAACTTTGTATGCCGGTATTTCACCTTTTACGATTTTAGAAAAAATAGAAGTCATAGTTATACAGTATTAACGAGAAATTTCAATGATTTCGAAAGTAACTATTCCTGCTGGAACGGTAATCTCTACGGTATCGCCAATGGTTTTCCCCAGTAAGCCTTTGGCTATGGGAGAATTAACGGAAAGTTTACCGGCTTTAATATCGGCTTCGTTTTCAGGGACGAGCGTATAGCTTACAACCGTTCCGAATTTCAGATTTTTAATTTTAACAGTTGAAAGGATGAGAACTTTAGAATTATCCATTTTTTTTTCATCAATTATCCTTACGTTAACAATAACATCCTGAAGTTTGGCAATACGCATTTCGAGCATTCCCTGTGCATTTTTAGCAGCATCGTATTCTGCATTTTCGCTTAGGTCGCCTTTATCACGGGCTTCTGCAATTTGTTGAGAAATTAATGGTCTTTCAACAGAAATAAGCCGTGTGAGCTCGTCCTTTAGTTTTTGTAAACCTTCCTGTGTATAATATTTAATATTTCCCATATCTTCAAAAATAATAATAAGATAAAAAGACCCTTAAAAAAGGGTCCTTTTATATATTTGTGTTAAAAATAAAATATAACGATCAGTATCAGAAGTTGATTCTGGCTCCTATACTATGTGTTCCATCAAAATTATCCGTAGCGCGATATGAATAATCTACCGCAAAACTCGAACCTCTTTCTTTGTTAAAAGGTACCTGAACGGTAATACCTCCGCTCAATCCTTTGGAGGCATTAGATCTTTCAGGATTGGTAACCTTTTTGTCAATGCCTTCTTCGTAAGTATAAGCGCCTCTTAACATTAGGTACGATTTCATATCGTACTGCAAACCGGCTGTAAATTGGTCTTTTGTAAATGAGTTAGAGGTAAAACTTCCGGCTAAGGTTAAAAGATGTTCTTCAGCAAGGTGAATATCGTAGGCAGCTCCAATATTTAACTGAGAGGGTAGCTCAAAATCGGCAGAACGTTGTTCCACTGTATATTCTCCACTACCATTGGGAGAGGGAACACGTATTGATAAACCATCGCCTCTGAAACGCATGGTAGGTCCGATATTTTTCAGTGCAATACCAAATTTGATATTTTCTGTTTCGCCAGTTACGTATTGAATACCTGCATCAATAGCAACACCCATAGCACTTACGTCAGAAATTACTTCGGAAATTATCTTAAAGTTAATACCTCCGTAAATACTGTTGGAAAATGCTTTAGCGTATGCAACACCAATATTCAGATAATTGGGCGAAAAGGTACCAATTCCACCTTCGGGATTGTTAACTTCGGTAATTTCAATATCGCCGAATCGCATTGACATAATACTTATACCCAAGACTCCGGATTCGCTTACTTTGGAAGTAACCCCGAAATTATTGATATTAATGTCAGAACCTTTTAACCACTGTGTATTGGAAAAAATTAATTCTGTATGTTGTGTAAAAGCTATACCTGCAACGTTGCTGAACATAGATTCCAAACCGCGTACGTTAGAAACATTTACACCTCCCCAGCCGCTGCTTCGCGCCCAAGGATTAATGAGGAGTTCGCTGGCTCCTGCCTGACCTGATCTGTCCTTGTTTCCTGCCAAGGCTTCGTTTATAGGTAAAGTAAAATAAGCTACTAGCAATATTGCCAGGAAATATTTATAGATGTTTTTCATATTGTACATTATTTTAAATGTCTAAACATTGATAAAAATTAGAAAGCATTCAGGTCAATTGGACGTAGTGTACCAAACCATTTAATGATTTTTTCACCATAGCCTTCGGCTTTTACATGAATAAGATATACACCACCGGAGATAGGGATACCTGCAAAATTTTTCAAATCCCATTCAATTTCAGTTTGCATATCGTCTTTAGTAAACTGCCTTATAGTTGTACCGCTGAGATTATAAATGGTAACAACACACTTTTTAGGCAGATTTATAATTTTAATACGATTGTCTAACTGATTGGCTTCGTAATTACTGAATGCATAATAGGGATTTGGAACCACATTGATAAGATCAAGATCGCTTTTTGCCTTTTGCACATTTTTAGTTACTGTTGCAATATTTTCGGTGTTAAATACATATTTAGGATAGTTATTGTTATCGTTGTGCTGTATAGCCATCAAACTATCCAAAGGAACAGAATACCAGCGTTCGTAGGGTTTCGCTACGCGAAGCCGTACTTTCACATCGTTATCGAGCCAGTTTTGACCTCTTACTGCTATAGGTATATTTACCCACATACAGGTAGCATATGCCAAATCGCGCGGCGACAAAACACTGACCGGAATAAAATCTAACTTGGGAATAAGTATTTGCTTGCGGAGCTGAACACAGGCATCGTAAGCAGGATTTTCAAAGGTATTGGTCAAAGGACCCCTTTTTGCAACTATTTTGGCATGTGCCATAATGTACACAAAATGTCTACCGCCAAAAACAGGTTCTCCGCCACTATACAAGTTTGATGTAGGATTCCACAGCATATCTCTTCCGTTTTCGGAGCTCAGCCATGAATCTTCCCCAAACATGATATTCAACCGTTCGCCTGTTTCTATATTGATTGCATAGCCGGGGAACCATCCCATACCGGTAGCTGCAATATATGCAGGATTTTCAGGGTCGTTACTGGGTTGAGCATCTACGGGTGCAAAATTTCCGTTTTTATCTACAGAACGTCCAGCACGAATATGGAATTTTTTCACACCACCTTCGGCAAGTAAAAAATCAGGACATGTTTCAATTACGAGAGAACGTGTCCATTTTGATTTATCAGAAGTAAAAATAACATCCACACTACCAAAACTTTTGGCATTCCAAACTTCTTTTGATTTAAAAGAAATTGCTGGTGCAACAGGACTTTGTCCTTCATCGGTAAAGTTACCCTGAGCATTAATTGTCGGTCCGCAAGCAACCATATTATAAGGTGCCCATGTACCACCCAATACTTTTTCATAATCGGCGTTGGGGTCGTAAGCTATTCCTATGGGTGTACCATCAGTTCCAATTTTCATACTCCAGTCGTTATAAGCGGGATCGTTGTTATCGGCGGCGGTTCCCGAGCGAATCCAGTTTGTAGGTACAGGTCCATCTTCATCTGCTATGCCGGTAAGCCATCTTTTTGAGCTGTCAGCAAATTCTATTGAGGATTCGAGAAAACCGTTGTTAGGTACGAGCATTGCTGTTACGTCATTTAAGTCTGATCCGTCGGTTATTTTTCCAACGATGTAGACACTTGGATTGTAAACCTGGTTTACTTTAACTGAAAATCCCAAATCGAGGAAGAGTTTTTCATTATCGGTAAGAATTGCTTGCTTGGTAGCTCCTGATGGTTCGTAAAAAGGAACCACTTCGCCGGTGTTGTTATCAATTAAAGACCAGTTACCAATTTGTTTAACGGCGGTATCACCACCAGCATTTACAGTTTGTCCACTTACATTATAAAAAAGAGAGTCATAAAGTGTGTCGAAACGGATAGTGTAAGAACCGTTTTTTACGTTAAGAGGATCAATAACTTTAATCTGAATTGGAGTTTTTCCGTTTTGGTAAATCGGTTTGTATGCAATTGGATAGGTATCGGAACCATATACGTTATTCAATGAATCTGCGGGAGGTTTTGACATGATTTCGTTAATAGTTTCCTGAGCCAGGTCGAGTACCAAACCGCCATTTCCCTGACCCTGGATACGGGTAATAATAGGACCGTCGCCATAACTTGCTGATGGTGTTGTTTCGCCAATAGTTATATGGGGAATACCTGTATAAACTTTAATATTTTTACGTCCGGCGAGGTAAGGTTTCTTCTGACCTTTATAGGCAGAAGGATCGTTTGGATCGTAACGTTCATAATTATTATAGCCATAAGCAACAGCAAGATAATAATATTGCTTGTGGTTAACAAGAGCTTCGCCAGTAAATTTGTCTTCAGTAACTACAAATGAGTGAGATATTCCTTTATCTGCTCCATCAACTTCCATAACTGGAACATTACCGTTCA
Source organism: Lentimicrobiaceae bacterium (assembly GCA_023227965.1). Classification (NCBI taxonomy): domain Bacteria; kingdom Pseudomonadati; phylum Bacteroidota; class Bacteroidia; order Bacteroidales; family Lentimicrobiaceae; species Lentimicrobiaceae bacterium. The sequence goes on from JALOCA010000007.1 coordinate 49,746, forward strand.
ATGATTGGTCATAATAAAAGTTAACTAACTTTGTTACACCATTTTGAATGTCGCATTGGGAAACCAGACGGGCTTTGCTTGCATCGTGAATATCGGCAACTGATACACTTGCATCGTACAATTGAAATACTTGATAACCTTCGAAATTGTAGGTTGAGTCGTATCTGTTTGGAGCTAAAACGGTGTCGGGTGATTTTATGCTTGGGTCAATTTCTTCGTACGATTCGTTACTGTTATTTCCTACATCGTTGGTTTTTTTGTTTTGGATATAAATAATAAATTCTTTATCCAGTTCGCGGATTACGAGGTCGGGGGCATTAGGACCGCTAACTACTGCAAAGCAATTGTCGAACAGTTGCTGGCATTTATCGTCAATAACGCGGAGTAATTCTACAGAAGCCCATGCACCTCCGGAAGTGGCGCGTGCCCAAGGCATCCCAACAGTAATATAATTTACAGCACCTGGTTCAAGGGTGAAAGGTCCGGCTGATTGCATAAAACGACGGTCTTCTGCAGGATTACCGGCGGTAACTTCTGTCCAATAGCGAGGACCGTTAGGTGGAATGCCTTTAGTACCCCAGTCGCATGGGTCGGAATCGCCAGGAAACATAAAATCGCATTCAGGTCCGTAACCTCCTCCAGTGGTGTGTGCATTTCCGCCATAAATCATTTTAGTATTATCTTTCCAAATTCCTTTCAGGAAGTTGTAATATTCGGGGGCATAATCAGGGTCGGTCATATAGTCGGGAACGCCAGTGTTGTTGTGATAAACGAAACGGCGCATTCCGAAACGTTCGTCGTCAACAATTCCATTACCAAAATTGACACCGTTGATGGCTTCGGACTTTACGAGAAATTGTCCGGACAGGCCATTACTTGGTCCGTAATTCATGGTAATTGTATTGTTGTTTAAGGTAACTATACTGCAATCGCCATGAAAAGAAGGACCTTTTGTGCTTGAAGCATCGAAAGAAGGGTTATCGTATCCATCGGCATCCATGTAAGGTCCCTGGAAAAAGTCAATTCCAATTGCAGGTGGTTGGTCGCCATAGGCATTGTACTGACCAGCACCGTCAATAGGTCTTCCATTGTAACAATAGCCTAATCCACGCAAAACGTCGCAACCTACGCGGTCGTCTTTAGGAAAACCCAGATCGGGGTCGGTCCATTGGCTAAAATAGGTGTCTTTTAAACGGTAAGTTGAGCGGTTGATGATTTCATAACTGTAGAAAGTCATGTTATTGATCTCATCATTTGTTGCAAAGGCAAAAGCCTGCCCGCGTATTTCGAGACCTATAGCCTGTCCTTGTGTTTCGGTATGTATATTTCCTTTGTCGTTAAACACCCACCACAATGTTTGGTCGCCTTTTATTACCTGGTCGGCGAGTAAGCCTCCTTTATTAATTCCCTGTTCGGTTTCAATTGTAGGTTGTTTTGAATGGCAAAGCCCATTGGCTAAGTCATAATAAGGATAATCACCTGCTTCAGGTTCATAAATAAGGTTTTCATTTACGTCTTTAAAAGGAGCAAGATAAAAACTCTGGTTTAATGCAGGATCGCCATGTGCTGGCCAATCTTTAATAGAAGTGGGGATGCTGTAGCCGGGGTAATCATCGGGGCTGACAGTCCATGCAAGAAATTGATCTACTTCATTTCTGGAAATAGGAAATATTTTATCATACTTAGAGCAGGTTGCTTCGCTTATGGCTGCTTTATCGTCTATTGTCAGAGGTCCGGGCCAGTAGTCGTTACCACCACCAAAATTTGGTCCTTGGCGATAACGTACGGCGGCACATTTTAGCTGGTCGTTTTCGTCAACTCCTGCAATCCAAAGTGAACCTGCAAACATGGAGGTTTTTTTTGAACCTTTAGGGATTTCGTATTGCGGAACTTCAAGGTCCCACCACATATCGCCACCTGTATTGATACGGCATCTTACATTATTCAAATCTAAATATTTGAATCCGGAGCCCGGCAAACAACCGGCAGCAGTTGATTTAAGAGTCGCTGTACTTTTATTGTTTGTTTTCGCGCGATATTTCTCAGCATAACCATACCCTGCTATCAGGATGCAGCTAAGCACAATTATTAAAAGTCGAAAGGTATTTTTCATTTTTTCAAATTTTTTCATTAAACCGGATTAAAAATTCAAAGACAAACCCAAACGAATTTGGCGGGGTGCGCTATAATTAGAGGGATTGAGCAGAGCGTATTTATATAATAAGCGATAAGATTCGGAATCTAATTGCTGATTTATCTGTGTCTGGTATTCGGCAGCGGCAAGATATCCGTCATCGTCAGCGTTGCCGGTAGCTTCATAAACAGCGAGGATGTTTTTGGTATCAAAAATATTCAGAACCTGAAGATAAATATTCATATATGCGCCGCTTTTTCCCCAGTTGAGCATGATATCACGGTCGAGGCGGGCATCAATCCTAAACGACCAAGGTAAACGGGATCCATTGATAGAACCTTCGATTACACGAGAACCACCCAAAGGATAAATTTTGCTCGATTTAGTATAGGGTGTACCCGAACCTCCGTTGATTGTAAAGTTAACCCCAGTATTTTTTAGCAACTGATAGGTTTTTACCTTGTCTGTTCCTTTTACTGTATGCTTGATTACGGGTCCGTTATATTGTGCACCTTCATCCCAACGATAGTCAAGAAGGATGTTGATTGAATGCCGACGGTCATCATTTAATGGCAACAATGTACGTAGGTTGGGTTGTCCTGAGGTAACAAGGCTACGGGCGGTATTTTCGTTAGATCCGGTACCATTGGCAAATTGCAATGAATAGCTCGCACGTACCCGGGCATTCTGGGTACGACGAAGGTCGTAAGTTAATGTTAACCCTTTAATAGTACCAAAGTCAATATTATTGTAAGAATAATATGTTTTAGGGTAAGCACCCGTATAACGGTAAATCTGGATCTGATCGCGGACTTCTCGATAGTAAGTAGACAAAACCAAAGAGGAGGAATTGGTTAATTTCTGCTGGAACCCTAATTCATAGTCAATGGTTTTTTCAGGTTTCAGATTGGGATTATTAATGGTTGGGCTACTGCGAACATTTAGGAACAGATAGTCGGTGGGATCCATTTGTAATACTCGGGATGCTGGACGCTGGGTAAGAACATCGTAATGGGCAAAAAATAATGCTTCATCCGAAATGGGGAATGAGAACGATATACGAGGCATGAAATTCCACTGCGGGTCATAATCTTTGAAAACCCTTTGAATGGTTTTTTCTTGCGTGAGGTTTTCACCACCCTCATCTTCATTTAAATAAGGAAGAACACCATTTCCACTTTTTCCTAAAACTGCTTCCGGGTCAGAAATTTCCAAGCCGTCAGCATCGTACCATACATTTCCGTTTCTATATCCGGAAACTACAGAATTATCAGTACTTGTAACATAAACAGTATAACCATCTTTCATATTTCCCGGATGTGAAAATTCGTTTTTGGTTTCACCTACTGTTTTTGCAACGCATAATAAGTAGGGGTCAGTCATCACCATTTGATTTGCATCGAAACGGTCAACACGTAAACCCACATTAAAAATCAAATCTTTGAATGCAAATTTATCCTGAATATATCCTGCCATGTAGATGGGTTCAAAAGCTCCTATACTACGTTTGCCGTCGTTACTGGTAAAAAAATCACTAAAAACTGGTTTGCTATTCAGTTTTTTACCGGTATAGTCGTATCCGTAATAGGTTACCAATGAATTACCACTGTTTAATAATTCATCAGCGCTAAACATATCAATGTTCAGAGGTTTTGTAAGCGAAATCGTTTGCAGTTTTTGATCCTGATCGTAATAATTGATGGTATGTTTTTCAATGTCATATGAGTCAATATCAATATATTCAGTACCATCAATATTTAGGCCCATGAGTTGTCTCAGGTTTTTGTCAAATTTGCTTTGAGAATTAGCATCGTAAAGGCGGTGATAATAAATGGTATCCTGAAAAACACCGTCGAGCATTACCTTTTGGGGGTCGGATTTATCAAGCTGTTCGATGTGGGCATTGGTGAGCCCATACATCTGTTGCCATAGCTGCGGAACCTGTAAGTAACCATATCCTCTATCTTCGCGTTGTTCGTATTGTCCCCCAATTTGTATCGCATGGTTTCCGATATCTGCCGATAAATGAAAGTTAATACCGATTTGCGTATTATCAACAACACTATAATCTGATTGCAGGTTTCCGGGAGCACCCCAGAGACTGTACACTGCGTCGGCATTCATTCCATTTAATAATCCTTTACCATTAATTACATTGTCGCGGTTGTCGTAATTGCCGGCTGTTTCATCATACATGCTATAATATAGTGAGGTATAATTGGCAAGAACGGGATTAACTTCTGAACGTGTAAAAGATAGTAAAGTATCGCGAAAATCATTCTGAAGATGTGCGTACAAGCCTGAAATAGAATCACGCTGATAATCAGTTGTAAATGAACGAATCGTGTGGCGTTCAAATTTCCCGATGTATCCGTATTTGAAAAGATCGTCTTTGTGATTGGCATCCTGTGCTACGCCGTGGTATTTGGTATAATCGCCCTGGATGCTGTAATAAATGTTTTTAATGAGTTGTTTACTTTCTTTATCAGCAGGGATACGATGGGTAAATTTTACAAAACCTCTATAAGTAGAATTAATGTATTGTGCATTGTTGTCCCAGTTGTACATGGAATTATAAAAATTGAATTGACGTCCGTTATTGTAGTTATACGATCCACCAATGGTAAGGTTGGTGTTTTTGGTTGTACGAACGTCAATTTTCCCAGAGCCATTGAACTCGAGATCAGAAGTATTAAGTGTGGAATTGATGTGTTCCAAATCTTCTTTGTGAATAAATGCAGAGTTGGGATAAGATCCTGAACCTGAGCCTGACGGGCGCAGAGGGCTATCTTTAATATCCTGTAATACATCGCTTTTCACTTTCCAGAGTCCGGTACTGGTCGGGCGACCATCACGATTATAGGTTCCTTCTGCTGCAATGAAGTATCCGAGAAGGGAGGTTGGCTGATTTGGGTCGCGGCTTTTGATAAGTGGTCCCTGTAGGTTCAGCCCTAAACGATTGTATCCATAAGCATCAAGGAATTCTGATGTTTGACCATCAATACCTGCACCGAAGGTACGAGAAGGACCTTTGGTAGTAACATTGATAATACCTCCTGTAACATCGCCATACTGAGCGGGAACACCTCCAAGGATTACCGAAACCTGGTCAATGGAGGCTTCGGGAAGGCTTTGGGATCCACGTACCTTGATACCATCTATATACATTACGGTACCGTCGGAACGTTGCCCGCGGATACCTCCTACATTACCGTCCGACGAAAAAACACCTCCTACAGTAGTAGCAATGGCGTTAGCTGAACGGTTAGGCATTTTGGCAATTTCTTCCGAAGTAACGGTAGCCCCGCTGGCAGTCTGGTCTTTGCTAATCAGAGGCACCTTGTAGTCAACAACTTCTACTTCAGTAAGTTGCGTTGTTGTGGCTTCCATTTCAAGGTCGAGAAAAGTAATTTTATCGGAGTTAATAATTACTCCTTTAATAAGATAGGGTTTATACCCTACAAAAGTTGCTTTTACATTGTATTTTCCTGGAGAAATCGGCTTAATAGTATAATTCCCGTCAAAATCCGAGGTGGAACCACCCGCCTGAGTACCTCCCAATTCTATTACAATGTTAGCAAAGGGAACCGCATCTTTTGTCGTTTTGTCGGTAATTTTCCCTTTCAACGTTCCTGACTGCGAAAAGACTAACGCAGATGCTGCCAGTACAAGTCCAAATGTTAAGAGTAGCTTTTTTAACATACCATACAGTTTTATGTTAGATTACAACGTGTTTTTTAAAAAGTGCGTAAAGGTAAAAAGAAAAATAAGTATCTTCCAAATGATATTTTCACCCTCTATCAAAAAAAAAGATTTATGCTTAATAATTGCGTTTCAGTATTTCCGAATAAATTACTGCTTTTACGGCATCAAAATCCGTATTTGCATTTGTCTGTTGATGTTCTCTGATTTCTGTTTTTTCCTCTTTTTTTCCCTGCTGTTGTTGATTTATTTCTTCTTTGGCAAGGCTGTCGTAAGTAAATATTTTAGATTGTTGTTGCAAAGTAAGTTCATCATAGGTAATCGTTGGTTCGGGTATATTTTCTTCCTGTGCTTCGGGTTCCGGGCTAAAAGGTTCAAAAAAAAACTGTTGTTGTGTAAGGGGTTCTGAAAAACTGTTTTTCGTTGTATCAGTTCTCTCAACTGCTGCTGGCGGTTTTTTCACGGTTTGTAATTTCTGATTTCCTTTATAGATGGCATAAATTAGCCAGAATACACCTATTATTATATATATTACATCATCCATGGGATTTTATTTTCATTAAAAAAAAACAAGAATACTGTTATTGTGCCGTTTCCTGTTTACTTTTTGGGAACTTCGTTTTGTTTTTTTCATCATTTTTTTGGTATCCGTACTTTGCATTTTGTAGTGGGCTTTTTTGGCTTTATTATATTCTTTTTCAGATGCTTTATCCTCTGCTTCTTTCTGTTTTTCTATTTGTTTCTCTTTTTTAGCGATTGTTTTTTCTTTAGAATTTGACAAAAGGATTTTGCATCCGGAAGCTATTTGTAAAAAACATACTATTAGTAATAAACACCCTGTTCTTTTCATTTTTTGTCGTAAGAATTTCCTGTCTGGAATAAAGTTTTAAAATTATAAATAATTTCTTTATCTCCTGAAAATTATAAAGAATAATCTGCGTTATTTGTAAAATTATCGGTCAACTTGCTTTTTTTGCCGTTATTTTGTATTTTTGTAAATTTATTTATCATTCTGAACATGAAATTTTTATATAGGATTTTATTTCTTTTAGTCATGTTTTTGCCGGTTGCCGGTTGCGATGATGATTACTCGGACGTCCCCTATGCTTATATAGATATTTACATAAATCCTAATTCAACGGAATATAATGAGTTGAATACAGTAAACGGTTGGGTATATCTGAAGGGTACGTCTCCAAGCAGAGGGATTATTGTTTGCAGAATATCACAAGATGAATTTATGGCTTACGAGCGTACTTGTCCTTACGATGCTGATAAGGATAATGCAATTGTAGAAGTCGAATCTCCTCTTGTAGCCGTTGATTCTCTTTGTGGTTCCCGGTATATTTTAACAGATGGCAGTCGTTTTGACGGACCTGCCAAGTTACCCCTTAAGCAATATCGTACAAACTACAACGGTGCAATTTTGCACATCTATAATTAAACCTGACAGACAACCATGTAATTTTTACCCATTGGATGCAGGGCAAAATGATTTTCTGGCAATAAAGATTCACAGGATAAATTATACTGTACACACTATCTATAAGGAACCCGGGTTCCTTTTCAGCAAGCTAAAATCTAAATAAATTCAGATTAATATCTGTAATGGTCAGCCTTATAGGGTCCATTTATGGGAACACCAATGTACCCGGCTTGTTCAGGGGTAAGTGTTGTCAGTTTTACTCCGATTTGCTCAAGGTGAAGGCGAGCGACTTCCTCATCGAGTTGTTTGGGTAAACGATACACACCCACTTCATACACATTGTTCCAAAGATCAAGTTGGGCAAGGGTTTGGTTGGTAAATGAATTACTCATCACAAAAGAAGGGTGCCCCGTTGCACAGCCCAGGTTTACCAGTCTGCCTTCGGCAAGCAGAAAAATTACATGACCATCTGGGAAAATGTATTTATCTACCTGAGGCTTAATGTTCACTTTTGTAACTCCTTGGTAATTATTTAGTTTATCTACCTGTATTTCGTTGTCGAAATGACCTATATTGCAAACGATTGCCTGGTCGTTCATTTTAGCTAAATGTTCTATTGTGATTACGTCGCGGTTACCGGTAGTGGTAACAAAAATATTGCCTTCGGCTAAAGTGTTTTCAATGGTAGTTACTTCAAAACCCTCCATTGCAGCCTGCAAGGCACAAATGGGGTCAATTTCGGTAACGATTACCCTGGCGCCGTACGAACGCATTGACCTTGCACAACCTTTACCCACATCACCATAACCCAATATCACAACCACTTTACCGGCTATCATTACATCGGTTGCCCGTTTAATACCATCGGCAAGGGATTCGCGGCAACCATACAAATTATCAAATTTTGATTTGGTAACCGAGTCGTTCACATTGATGGCGGGTATCAGCAATTCGCCTTTTTCCATCATTTGATACAGACGGTGCACACCGGTAGTAGTTTCTTCCGAAACACCTTTCAGCTCGGCAACTGTGCGATGCCATCGTGTGGGGTCTTTGGTTAAAATGCGTTTTATCGTATTAATGACAACAGATTCTTCGTGGCTTGCAGGGGTTATATTCAATACTTCCGGATCTTCTTCGGCTGCATATCCTTTGTGAATTATCAAAGTGGCATCACCACCATCGTCAACAATCAAATTCGGACCGTTGCCCCCGGTAAATGCCAATGCCTGTGCCGTACACCACCAATATTCTTCGAGTGTCTCTCCTTTCCAGGCAAAAACAGGAATGCCCTTCGCGGCAATGGCAGCGGCAGCATGATCCTGGGTAGAAAAAATATTGCAGCTTGCCCAACGTACTTCGGCACCTAACTCAACCAAAGTTTCGATAAGCACAGCAGTTTGAATGGTCATATGAAGCGAACCTGTGATACGGGCTCCCTTCAGTGGTTTGATTGCACTGTATTTCTTTCGGATAGCCATTAATCCGGGCATTTCCTTTTCGGCAATTTCTATTTCCTTACGACCCCAGTCTGCAAGAGAAATATCTGCAACTTTATACATAGTAGCAGATTCTGTATTAATATCCTTCATCAAAAAAATTTTTGCAAAAATAGGTATTCTTATTCAATAATCATGAATAGAAAACAAAGATAAAGTAAAACAAATCTTAACAACAATGAAACATTAAACAGGTAAACAAATTATTACTACCCTGTGCTACTAAAAGAAATACTGTTTTATGTCTAAATTTTTCTGCAGTATATCTAACAAAATTCTTATTTGTATCAAGTAAAAAAAATATTTAATATCTGATACCTCTTTTATAATACCAAAAATTGGTTTTATTTTGCCCGCAGAAAACCATTACCCATAAATTTATGAAACCTACACATATTGAACATATTGGAATTGCTGTAAAAAGCCTTGAAGAAAGTATTCCTTATTACGAAAGCATATTAGGATTACAATGCTATGCCATAGAAGAAGTGAAAGAGCAAAAAGTTAAAACCGCTTTTTTTATGGTTGGTTCTACCAAAATAGAACTGCTCGAAAGCACCGATCCAGAAGGACCTATTGGTAAATTCATCGAAAAAAAAGGAGAAGGAGTGCACCATATTGCTTTTGCCGTTAAAGGACTGGAAGAAGCACTTGCCGATGTTCAAAGTAAAGGCGTGCAACTGATTGACAAAACCCCCCGCCAAGGAGCCGAAGGGTTGCACATTGCTTTCCTGCATCCCAGATCAACCATGGGGGTTCTAACCGAATTATGTGAGAACAAAAATAAATAATTCCGGGAAGTTACTCTTTGTAAATAAATAACAACATATAAATAACTTAATAGTATCATGGCAATAGAAGATAAAATACAAGAACTTCTGAACAAGAGAGAACAGGCAAAACTTGGAGGAGGTCAAAAACGAATTGATTCGCAGCACAAAAAAGGAAAATTTACCGCACGCGAACGCATTGATTTATTATTGGATGAAGGTAGTTTTGAGGAATTCGACATGTTTGTAACCCACAATTGCCACGACTTTGGTCTGGAAAAAGAATCCTACCTTTCCGATGGTGTGGTTACCGGTTACGGAACTATTGACGGAAGAATAGTTTATGTGTTTTCGCAGGATTTTACTGTTTTCGGCGGTTCGCTTTCGGAAGCCTATGCCCAAAAAATTTGCAAGGTTCTCGATAAAGCAATGAAAGTGGGTGCACCTATCATCGGTATCAACGACAGCGGTGGTGCCCGCATACAGGAAGGGGTGAAAAGTTTGGGTGGCTATGCCGATATTTTTCAGCGCAATATTCTTGCTTCAGGGGTAGTTCCGCAAATTTCTGCCATTTTTGGACCTTGTGCCGGTGGTGCAGTGTATTCGCCTGCCCTTACCGACTTTATTGTGATGAGCAAGAAAACCAGTTATATGTTTGTAACAGGTCCTAAGGTAGTAAAAACCGTTACTGGTGAAATAGTTACTGATGAAGATCTTGGCGGAGCCATGGTGCACGGGGCAAAATCAGGAGTTACCCATTTTGTAGCCGACGATGAAAAAGAAGGAATTCTTCTCATCCGAAAACTTCTCACTTATCTTCCACAAAATAACTTAGAAGACCCCCCCCTGTCGCCCTGCGACGATCCGATTGACCGCCTCGAAGATTCGCTCAATTATTTTATTCCGGAAAACCCCAATAAACCCTACGACGTAAAAGACGTTATTCATGCTATTGCCGATTATAGTGAATTTATGGAGGTACAACGTCATTACGCTCCCAACATTGTTATCGGTTTTGCCAAGTTCAATGGGCTGCCTGTTGGCATTGTGGCTAACCAGCCCAACTACCTCGCCGGCGTACTCGATATTAATGCCAGTCGTAAAGGAGCACGTTTTGTTCGCTTTTGTGATGCTTTTAATATTCCATTGGTTACTCTCGTCGACGTTCCAGGCTTCCTGCCCGGTACTGCACAGGAATATGGCGGAATTATTATTCACGGGGCGAAACTGTTGTATGCTTACGGAGAGGCTACAGTGCCCAAAGTAACTGTTATACTTCGCAAAGCTTATGGCGGAGCTTATGATGTAATGAGTTCAAAGCACCTTCGTGGCGACATTAACTACGCCTGGCCTACTGCCGAAATAGCTGTCATGGGACCAAAAGGTGCAATAGAAATACTACAAAGCAAAAAGATAAATGAACTTGAAGACGCTGCAGCAAAAGACGAATTTATCCGCAAAGCCGAACAGGAATACAAAAACAAATTTGCTAATCCTTATAACGCAGCCAAATACGGATATATTGACGATGTGATAGAACCCCGTAATACCCGTTTTCGTATCATCCGCGCCTTGCAAGCACTGGCTACAAAAAAAGTTTTGAACCCACCCAAAAAACATGATAACTTGCCATTATAGGAGGGAAAAAACATGAAGATTCATTTGAAAAAAAGCGAAAACAGGAAAAAGGGCATGGAAAATTCCCAGGAACCTGCACCCGATACTCAAAACCCCCAGCCTACTGAAGACAATACCGGTGAAGTAGTTACAGCTATTGGACTGGCATTAAGTATGTACATGCGCGATATTCACGATTTTGAACAGGCAGTTATTACCATGCAAAAAGTAATGCGCCCCTATTCGCCCTGGAGCTCGAAATTTTACGGACTAAAACAACAACCCATGCATATCCCGGGATTTCGTCAGCATTATCATAAATCCTAAAAAAGAATAAAAATGAAAAATTTCAAGTTTAAAATAAATAATAAACAGTACGATGTTGAAATTATCAGCATTGACGATAACCTTGCAAAAGTAAACGTAAACGGAACAACTTACGAAGTGGAAGTTGATCGCCAGTTGAAAACGACAAAAACCCCCACTCTGGTTCGTTCGGTAGCCATTCCGTCAACCGATTCTATTCCGCAAACTGCACGTACCTCGAGCCCTGCTACTGCCAAAGGCGGCGGAGCCATCAAATCACCGCTTCCCGGAATCATACTTGAGGTGTGCATCAAAGTCGGCGACAAGGTTTCTATTGGTCAGAAAATCGTGAGCCTCGAAGCCATGAAAATGGAAAATAATATCAATTCAGATATTGACGGGACGGTTTCCGCTATTCACGTGCAAAAAAGCGACTCAGTACTTGAAGGCGACCTTCTGATAGAAATAGCAAAATAAAGTTTTTAACTTATTAAATATCTGTAATTATGAGCACTCAAATGATTTTTTGGGCAGCCTTTGTCATATTGTTTTTTATAGTTTTTTTCATTGATATGTATGCTACCGGACATCGCAAAGGCGATCTTACCGTTGGCATTGCACTACGATGGACTGCCCTCTGGATTTCCATTGCCTTGCTCTATGGGCTGGCAATATTTCTGTTTTTCCCTCAAAACTCTGAAAGCACTGTACGAACAGGCTCTGTGATGATGTTTAAATTTATTTCAGGTTATCTTACCGAGTATTCCCTTTCGGTTGACAACCTTTTTGTGTTTATCATGATTTTTTCATTGATGGGCGTACATGAAAATAACCAACCTAAGCTGCTTAAGCTCGGTATTTTACTTTCCATTGTATTGCGTATCCTTTTTATCCTCGCCGGAATGGAACTGGTACAGCGTTTTAGTTGGATTATTTACATTTTTGGTATTATTCTGTTGTGGACTGCTTATAAAATGGCTTTCACCAGTGGGGATGATCATGTAGATCCCCAGTCCAACATTCTGTACAAAACAGCTTCGAAACTTTTTCCGCTGGATCCTGACCCGCATGCCTCTCATTTTTTCAAAAGAATGAATGGGAAAATATACATTACCAGTATTTTTCTTGTTTTCCTTGTAATTGGTTCTACCGATGTTTTGTTTGCCGTTGACTCTATCCCTGCCATTATTGGTGTGATAAAGGAAGGAGCAACAAATATTCTTACCTCTTCGGAGGAAGATTTCCTCGCTGTAACTTCCAATGTTTTTGCCGTGATGGGATTGGTTTCCCTGTTTTTTGCGCTCAAAGGCATCATGGGCATGTTCCGTTACCTGAAAACTGGTGTTAGCTTTATCCTGTTTTTTATTGGTATGAAAATGCTTCTTGGATCCGTTCATGTGGTTGAAGAATTTTTCAAATCCCATTCCTGGGTATCATTACTGGTAATTATCTTAACCCTTCTGATTTCCGTTTTACTTTCCATAATCATTAAAGAAAAGGAAGAGATAGAAGATCTGAAAGAAGAAATCGAACAAATAAAACACGATGATTAACTATAAATTTTAACAACACAAATGAATATAAATGATTTATTACCTGCACTGCTGACGATATCGTGGCAGCAGTTTTTAATGATTGCAGTAGGAAGTATTTTGATTTATCTTGCTATTGCAAAAGAATATGAACCCAATCTTTTGCTCCCGATGGGATTTGGAGCCATTATGGTGAATATTCCTTTTTCTTCGGCTTGCGGACCCGACGGTGCTTTAACGGTATTTTTTAATGCCGGTATCCAAAATGAGGTATTTCCATTGCTGATATTCATTGCCATAGGTGCAATGATTGATTTTTCACCTTTGTTTAAAAGTCCCTTCCTGCTGCTTTTCGGAGCAGCTGCACAGTTTGGTATTTTCTTTACCATGTGCGCTGCTACTTTGATGGGTTTCGACCTGAAAGAAGCAGCATCTATCGGAATTATCGGCGCTGCCGATGGCCCAACCTCCATTTTTGTTGCTAGTAAGTTTGCCCCGAGTTTACTGGGACCTATTTCGGTGGCAGCGTACTCCTACATGGCTCTTGTCCCCATCATTCAGCCCCCTGTAGTCAGGATGCTTACTTCCAGAAAGGAACGCCTCATTCGTATGGAAAGCCATGCTAAAAGTGTTTCCAAAACAGCACTTATCCTTTTCCCGATTATTGTAACAGTATTTGCGGGTCTTGTAGCTCCTTCTTCGCTGGCACTTATTGGCTTCCTGATGTTTGGAAATCTTATCCGTGAATGTGGTGTACTGAACAAGCTTTCGCTATCGGCACAGAATGAACTGTCGAGCTTAGTTACCATTTTATTAGGTATCAGTATTGCCAGCACCATGACTGCCGATCGTTTTGTAAACCTGAGCACCCTGATGATTATCGGGCTGGGTTTGATTGCCTTTATTTTTGATACTTTTGGTGGTGTGATGTTTGCTAAACTTATCAATGTGTTTATGCCCCAGAGTAAGAAAATCAATCCGATGGTTGGTGCATGCGGTATTTCTGCTTTCCCGATGTCGGCACGTGTAATACACAACATGGGACAAAAAGAAGACAAGTTCAACTTCCTGCTGATGCATGCCGTAAGTGCCAACGTTGGTGGACAGATTGGCTCGGTAATTGCCGGGGGCTTGATACTTTCCCTGGTTCCGTTATTTTAATTTTATAAAAGATAGATTATTATGAACACACTAAATATAGCAATGGAAATTACCGTTCTCGGTATGATCGGGATTTTCGTTTTTATGGCTATCCTTTATTTTGCCATAAAAGGTATTGACAAACTATTTCCCAAAAAAAATTAGTTTTTCCTAATCACAAAATCAAAGGCTGACTTGCTCCTGAAAAAAGCAATCAGCCTTTTTTTAAATATATAGTATTTTTCATACCGAAAACTCTATTTTTGTAAATTGTAAATTTTTATGATATGCTTATCATTGGTATAGCTGGGGGTTCGGGTTCGGGAAAATCAACTGTTGTAAAACAAATAATTAAACGATTGCCAAAGGATGCAGTAACGATTATACCACAGGATGCATATTATAAAGATAACGGACATCTTTCACCTGAAGAAAAAAAGAAGATCAATTTCGATCACCCTTCATCAATAGAATTTAATCTTTTGCTGAATCACCTCAGGCTACTCAAAGAAGGTCAACATGTAGAAATGCCTATTTATTCGTATGTTACGTGCGCTCGGGCTAAGGAAACAATTACCATTTACCCGAAAAAAGTTATAATAGTTGAAGGTATTCTTATTTTATCTAATCCAAGATTACGTAAAGTGCTTGATATTAAGGCATTTGTAGATGCCGATCCCGACGACAGGCTGATTCGAATCATTCAACGCGACACCCTCGAACGTGGAAGAGACTACAAGCAAGTGCTTGACCATTACGAAAAATGGGTAAAACCCATGCACCTTTTATTTATCGAACCTACCAAACGTTATGCAGATATTATTGTCCCGCAGGGAGGTTCAAATCATGTTGCGATTGATATTCTTACCACAAGAATTATGGCTAACCTGTAATTCGCATAAATTTGTAAATTTGCTGCACAAATGGTAAAGTTTAAATTCAACGAAGAAAAATACAACCTGCGAAGGCTGAAAACGGCTTATGTTACTACCGTAATAAGTATTACTCTGGTACTTTTTATGTTGGGATTGTTGGGGCTTATCGTTTTTCATGCCCGCAAATTATCAGATTATGTAAAAGAAAATATAGGTTTTACTCTCATTATCAAAGATAATGTACGTGAAGCAACTATTATTGAATTACAGAAGCAACTCGACCTGAAACAGTATGTTAAAACAACCGAATATATTACCCGTGAACAGGCAGCCGAGCAACTTACCAAAGAACTGGGCGAAGACTTTATCGGATTTCTCGGGTACAACCCCTTGTTGCCCTCCATTGATGTAAGGCTGAAAGCCGAATATGCAAACAATGACAGTATTTCCGTAATTGAAAAACAAATACTTGCCAATCCATATGTAAAAGAAGTATTTTACCAAAAATCTTTGGTTGATCTTATCAATAAGAATCTTAACCGAATAAGTGTCGTTATTCTCGGATTCAGCATAGTACTTTTGCTAATTGCCGCTTTGCTCATTAATAATACCATACGATTGTCGGTTTATGCAAAACGTTTTCTCATAAAAAGTATGATGCTTGTGGGTGCAACGCGGTATTTTATCCGCAAGCCCTTTGTTTTGAAAGGCATATTCCAGGGACTTATAGGAGCATGTATAGCTATAATACTATTATTCATCATTTTATTGGTAGCAATTCAAAAACTCCCCGAAGTAGTAAATTTCAGCCAGCTTGATGCATACCTGAGTATTTTTGGAAGCATCATTGTACTGGGAGTCGTTTTTTCATGGGCATCCACTTTTTTTGCCGTCAGAAAATATTTAAGGATGAAGACAGATGATTTATATATGTAAATAATTGTAAACTATGATAAAAGATAAGAAAAAAGCAGGTGTTGCCGGGGCAAAGTACTCTGAAGAAGAAAAAACCGATCTATTTGCATTTGGTAAAGAAAACTACAAACTGCTATTGTTGGGTTTAGCCTGCATCGTTATTGGTTTTATTCTGATGGTTGGCGGTGGGTCCGATTCACCTGATATTTTTAACGATTCCATGTTTGGTTTTCGCAGGATGACGTTGGCGCCATTATTGATACTTGCCGGGTATGCCATTGAAATATTTGCCATCATGAAAAAAACCAAAGAGTAAGCATGACATTTCTGCAAGCCATTATCATTGCAATAGTAGAAGGTATTACTGAATTTTTGCCAATTTCCTCTACCGGACACATGATTATTACCGAGAGCATACTCGGAATGGATATTGACGATTTTGCCAAAGCCTTTACCGTAAATATCCAGTTTGGTGCAATTTTATCCGTAATCATACTCTATTGGAAACGTTTTTTCCAGAGTATGAAATTTTACTATAAATTATTTATTGCTTTTTTACCTGCAGCAATTATTGGATATGAATTAGGTGATTTTATTGATGATATGCTAGATGAAGTATGGATAGTAGCTGTTTCTCTTTTACTTGGCGGTATTATTCTTCTTTTTGTAGATAAATGGTTTAAAAAAACTTCCGAAAACCAGGAGATAACCTATCCTACTGCCTTAAAAATCGGTTTTTTCCAGTGTATTGCCATGATTCCTGGAGTATCCCGCTCGGCGGCTACCATTATTGGCGGTATGGCTTCAAAACTATCGCGAAAAAATGCAGCCGAATTTTCCTTCTTCCTTGCCGTACCCACTATGTTTGCAGCATCTGCCTATAAACTTACCGAAAATTATAAAACCATCACTTCTGATAAACTCGACATTCTTATTCTGGGCAATTTTGTGGCATTTGTCGTAGCCATGCTCGCAATAAAATTTTTTATTTCTTTCCTTACCAAATATGGTTTTAAACTATTCGGCTGGTACCGTATTGTTGTTGGCATGGCAATATTAATTCTCTGGGGATTGGGCATTGAACTTACTATCCGCTGATACTAATGACTTACGATTTTATTTCCGGAGAAGTTCTCTTTTTTGATAAACCTTACGGATGGTCGTCGTTCGACGTGGTTAATAAAGTACGCAACTTTATCCGTCGCGAATTAGGCATCGAAAAACTCAAGATAGGACATGCCGGAACCCTCGATCCACTTGCTACTGGTTTGTTGATTTTGTGTACAGGCGCTTTTACAAAACGGATTGAAGAGTTTCAGGCAAAAGAAAAAGAATATACAGGTACTTTTATCCTGGGAGCCACCACACCCTCTTTCGACCTCGAAAAACCCATTGACCTGACATTTCCTATCCACCACATTCGACCGGAAGACATACGGCAGACTGCACAATTCTTTACAGGCACTTTTGAACAGGTTCCACCTGTATTTTCAGCCGTAAAAATCAGTGGTAAACGAGCCTATAAATATGCAAGGCAGCAGGAAGAAGTAATAATACAGCCTAAGACAGTTACTATCAGTAAATTTGAAATTACACGTATTGCTCTTCCGGAAGTTGACTTTTCGGTTGTGTGTAGCAAAGGAACCTATATACGTGCCCTTGCACGTGACTTTGGTACGACTCTGCAAAGCGGAGCCCACTTAACGGCGTTGCGCCGGACACGTATCGGAAACTTCAATATTTCACAAGCTTGTGAAATAGAAGCATGGAAAGAAAAAATACTCTATAATACATAAATACAAGATACAAATTTTAACATTTTGTATTTTCAATGCAGGTTGCTTTTCAAGTGAATAAAAAAATACTTGCATTTCAGCAAAAAAAACATTAATTTTGCCGCCCGATTTTAAGTTCTTTGTACAGATACTAATAGTATTAATTTAAAATGCTTTCTATGAAACTATCTGAATTCAGGTATCACCTGCCTCAGGAACTGGTAGCCATGTATCCTGCTGCCAACCGCGACGAATCGCGTCTGATAGTGCTCAATCGTAAAGAACAAACCATTGAACACAAAACTTTTAAAGATATTCTGAATTATTTTAGCGAAGGTGATGTAATGATTATTAATAATACCCGCGTTTTTCCTGCTTTACTTACCGGGGAAAAAGAAAAAACCGGAGCTAAAATCACAGTTTTCCTGCTCAGGGAACTGAATGCAGATGCAAGATTGTGGGATGTTTTGGTAGATCCTGCCCGTAAAATCCGCATCGGAAATAAATTGTATTTTGGGGACGACCAGTTGGTTGCCGAAGTTATTGACAATACGACTTCGCGCGGAAGAACCCTGCGTTTTTTGTTCGATGGCAATTATGAAGACTTTAAAAAAACCATACAGGTATTGGGAAAAACACCCATACCGGAAGAAATCCAACGACTTAGGGCAATCGAACCGGAAGATGAAAACCGGTATCAAACCATTTTTGCCCGTCATGAGGGAGCTGTTGCTGCTCCGTCAGCCGGATTGCATTTTAGCCGCGAAATAATGAAACGCCTCGAACTGCAGGGAGTTAATTTTGCAGAAGTTACATTACATGCAGGGTTGGGTAATTTCAGAAGTATTGATGTGGAAGATCTTACCAAACACAAAATGGATTCGGAAGAAGCCCTTATTGAAGAAGATACTGTGAAGATTGTTAATCTTGCCAAAGAAAATAAACGCAAAGTGTGTGCAGTGGGAACAACTACCAGCAAGGCGATAGAATCGTCGGTTACCATTAGCGGCAGGCTTAAACCTTTCCAGGGATGGACGAATAAATTTATTTTCCCACCTTACGATTTTAGTATAGCTAACTGCATGATTACTAATTTACATCTTCCTCTTTCATCCACCTTGATGCATGTTGCTGCTTTTGCCGGATTCGACTTTCTGATGAAGGCTTATCGCGAAGCCATTGACCAGAAATACAGATTTTTTACATATGGCGATGCCATGCTGATATTGTAAGCCGTGCTTGCGCGATATGTGCTGATAGTTGCCGGTGGCAGCGGCAGACGTATGGAAACAGAAGTGCCCAAACAGTTTCTTTTGCTCAATGGGAAACCGGTGCTGATGCATACTTTTGAGGTTTTTTACCGTTTCAGTTCTACGATTTCTTTTGTCCTGGTATTGCCGGATAATGAAATAGCCCTTTGGAAACAGCTTTGCATGGATTATTCCTTTACTATTCCACATTATATCGTTACTGGCGGAGATACCCGTTTTCAATCGGTGAAAAACGGGCTTTCGCTGATAAAGGAAGAATGTATTGTAGCCGTACACGACGGAGTACGCCCATTAACGAGTATTGCTACCATAGAAAAGGCTTTTGCGAAAGCCGAATTACACGGAAATGCGGTACCGGTAATTCCGGTGAACGAGTCGTTGCGTGAAATGATAGGGCAAAAGAGTGCCCCTGCCGACAGGAGCCGTTTTTTTATTGTGCAAACACCCCAGTGTTTTCGGATTTCGCTTCTTAAGGAAGCTTACAAACAGACTTACCAGGAAGGGTTTACTGATGATGCCACCGTGGTGGAGGCTTTAGGCGAAACCATACATCTTACCGAAGGAAATTTTGAGAACATCAAAATTACGTACCCAACAGACTTAAAGATTGCCTGGGGATTGATAGGGAAATAGGCTGTCTTTCCTGTAAACCTGAGTTCGGTATAAGGTTGAAAATCATTTTTGTAATATTTCAGCATTTTACAGGCGAGAAAACCCCAAACGGGTTTAACAGGTTATTATCAGGCAGATATAAAACATATTCCGAACTCAGGTTACCACGGAAAGGAATGTGGAAAACATCAAAATAACAATAAAAGTCGCTTTGCTTTTCGCAAAAACCTATCTGCAATCGGAATTAAAACAATAAAATTCTCTTACGAATGCCCCAGTGCAGTATCTTCCTGGTTGCTCATCCATTTGTAATTGTACAATCCATCTTCAAGTCTTTTCTGCTTTTCATCGGGCGATAATTTATTGTATGCATCTTTTTCTGCCTGAACTTTCCGGAGTTTTTCCTCTTCAATACGATGAATTTCTGTAAGATATTTATCTTCTACCCTGCGTTTCAGAAAATCGTTGGCTACGCTTGGAAATAATTCGAGCAACAGTTCTTCTTTTTCGTTTGAGGCAAGTTTAACGTCGCCATATTCTTCGAATACTGTATTTTCCTGTTTTTTATAATATCTTGCGTCGTAAGGGGTTTCTTCCTGTACGCCTGCGATCTTGAAACGGTATTCCGGATCTACCGGAACAGGGGTTTTTCCATACACACCTTTAACAAGATTAACGTATTGTATTGACTTGGTAGTATATAATGGTTCTCCTTTGTTTTCATCAATAACGCAGTTTACCGCCTGAACGCCCACAATCTGACTGGTAGGGGTAACCAGGGGTGGACAACCGGCAGCCAGGCGTACCATAGGAATTAATTCGAGTGTGCGGGGTAAAAGGTTTTCGAGCTTAAGTTGTTTGAGTTGTGCAAGCATATTGGAATACATTCCCCCGGGAATTTCGGCATTTTTTACCTTTTCGTCGGGTTCGGGAAAATTGAAGTATTTTTCTATTTGCAGTGTGGTTTGCAGTAATTCTTCTTCTTTATTAGCCGAGGCATATCCAATGGCAAGATCAAAAAGCTGGTCTATATTCGGAGGTAAAGTGTCTTTTGTAATATCAAATTCCCTGGGAAACATTTTATAACTGTCAAATTCGGCAAGTTCTTTGCGGATTTCTTTCAGCTCTTTATTGATTTTAACAACAGCTTCGAGGTTTACATCTATTTCTATATCTAATTTGTTACAAAATAGCTTTATAAGTTCAAAAGCCGGAGCTGCTGATCCACCGGCAAAATTCATAATAGACGTGTCAAGAATGTCAACTCCATTTACTATCGCCATAAGGGCAGATGCCAACCCATAACCTGGTGTGCAATGTGTGTGAAAATCAACTGGAATATTAAGGTTTTTTTTGTAAAGCGAAATCAATTGACCTGTTTTTGCGGGAGGAATCAAACCTGCCATGTCCTTGATGGTAATCATGTCGGCACCCATTGCCTCGAGGGTTTTGGCTTTCCCTAGAAAATAATCTTCCGTAAAAATTTTTGTGGGAAGCAATTTAGCATGCAGCAAAGCTTTCAGCCGGTCTTTGGATGAAAACCGGGGATCCACTGTATAACAAATTGTGGCATCGGCAATACCTCCGTTTTCTTTCACATATTGTATGGTAGATTTAATATTGTCAGTATCATTCAGGGCATCAAAAATGCGCATAATACCCACACCACTTTGAATAGCCAACCTGTTGAAGCCTTCAATAACATCTTCGGGGTAGGGATTATAGCCGAAAAGGTTTCTCCCGCGCGAAAGTGCGGTAAGCAGAGAAACGTTACCTACGGCTTTTTTTATTTTTTCGAGCCTTTCCCAGGGATTTTCATTCAGATAACGCATAATAGAGTCAGGAACAGCCCCTCCCCATACTTCAAGGGCATAAAAACAGGCGTCTTTGTAATAAGGCAGTACCCTGTCCACCTGAGCTTGTGTCATTCTGGTTGCAAAAAGTGATTGTTGTCCGTCGCGTAAGGTTACATCTCTGATTAATAAATTTCGTTTCATTAAATTTCTCGGATTGATGTTAATGAATAAGTAATTGTATATAAATAAAATATGTTGATTTTGGGATTAAAAAAATAGCCCGGAAAGCGGGTTAAAATCCGGATCCAAAGGTAGAAACTTTAAATTATTAATCAACAATTGAATAAATATTTTATTTTTGGCAATTAAGCGAAGGAAATATACAAAATAATAATAATATTCATTTTAATATAATATATAATGCTAAAATTAACACATAAATATTTTTTATTAATTTTAATTTGTATTAACGGTTTATTTATTAATGCACAACAAGTTGATCCTGAATTGATAAAAAAAGGACATTGGCTGAATGCAGAAGAATATCTGAATCGCAACAATTACCAGCGGTCATTTGTTGAAACGGATCCTCCAGGAGGTATTGTACGCAACATTGCCGAATTTGAAAAAATGGAAGGTGCACTGATTGCCTATGATGCTTCTTTCGGGATATCCTACAACGTGATTAAAGAACTGGCAGAAGATGCCACCCTTTATACGATTGTAAGCGGGCAAAGCCAGCAAAACCAGGTTTTATCGCAATATACTGCAAATGGGGTAAATATAAACCATTGTAAATTTATTTATTCCAACGTTGATAGCTGGTGGACCCGCGATTATGGCCCATGGTTTGTTACTTTTGGTGCCGACTCCATTGGAATCATTGATTTTCCGTATAACCGTCCACGTCCTAACGACGATGAAATCCCGAAAAAAGTAGCCGATTCGCTAAATCTCCCCTGGTTTGGAATGAATATTATCCATACCGGTGGAAATTACATGACCACCGGAGGTGGAATAGCTGCTTCTACAGATCTTATTTTAGAAGAAAATACCGGTCAGACACAAGCGCAAATAAATCAAAAGGCTCTTGACTACCTCGGAGTTTACGATTATGCGCTCTTGCCGGATCCTTTAGCTGATTATATTAAACATATTGACTGCTGGGGAAAATATTTAGCACCCAATAAAGTCCTTATAGGACAGGTGCCTGAAAGTGATCCCCGATACGAAGATTACGAATACATTGCCAACTGGTTTGCCAGCCATCAAAGTCCTTACGGAACTCCTTTCCAAGTGTATCGTGTATACAGTCCTGGTAATTCGCTTACCACACCCTATACTAATTCGCTTATACTTAACAATAAAGTTTTTGTACCTATAGGCGAAAACCAATGGGACGATGAAGCCATTGCCGCGTACCAGCAGGCTATGCCGGGTTATGAAATTCTTGGATTTACCGGTAGCTGGTACAATACCGATGCCCTGCACTGTCGTGTAATAGGGCTGGCTGACAGAGGATTGCTTTATATTAACCACATTCCGCTTTCCGGAACACAGGTTTATCAGGAACAGTTTCAAATATCAGTTTCTATAAAAGCTTACAGCCATGCACAATTATTTGCCGATTCGTTACGGGTATATTATAAAATTGGCGATGGAAACTGGCAATTTGTTCTGATGACAGAAGGATTAAACAATTCTTACATTACAAATATCCCTGTTGACTGTTCGGGCGGAGTAGTTCAATATTACATCCATGCCACAGACCAAAGCGGAAGAAGTGCCAATTTGCCTTTCATTGGCAGACCCGACCCATTTGTTTTCACGGTTCTCCCGGGTGGAAACCCACAGGCAAATATTCAGCCAGCACAAATAGAAATAACAGGTACCACGGGTGAAATTACCCAGTCAAGTTTAAGCATAAGCAATACAGGCGAATGTGATTTGGCATACCTGATAACAAAGCCAGAAACAGATACCTGGCTCGAAATTTCAGACCCTTCCGGTACTGTTTCTTCGGGTGCACAAACGATAGTTTCACTAAACTTCAACGCAACATCACTTTCACCAGGAGTGTATGAAAGTTCACTTACTGTAAACACAAACGATACCATTAACCCCGAAATTCAAGCCCCGGTACATTTTACCGTAACATTACTTCCCGACATCCAGGTAACTCCAGATACTGTTGTTTACGAAACTGATTTCGGTCCAAAGATTATATCAATAAAAAATTACAACAGCACAAATGTTACTATCCAGTATATCAATATTGAACAGTACCATCACTGGTATTTTGACCCCTGGACTATTACCCTCCCTTATGTTTTGACTGCCGGCGATTCACTTCAACTGAATTTATTCCTCAAACCCGGTTCGGATGATAATTATTCGTATGTATATGATTCTATTATTATTAATACTCCAGATTATGAACATAAAGTTATTTTGAAAATTAACGATCAACTTCTGAGTGGGGTTGAAAAATTTTCAAACTTTGTTCCCGAATTTCAAACTTTTCCTAATCCTTTCAGTAATTCAGTAAACATCCGCTTTGATTTGCCTGAAAGCTCTTCTGTACAACTCAGCATTTTCAATTTCTCAGGACAAAAAGTAGTTACCGTTTGCGACAAATTGTTTTCGGCAGGAATTCACAATTTAATCTGGAACGCTTTGAACGAAAACAATCAGCCATTGAATCAAGGTGTTTATTTCCTGAAATTTACTACTAAATTTGGCACAAGCTCACAAAAAATAATCTATATTCGGTAAATTTTAAAAAAAATTTAAGCCGCTTCCTGCACTCATCACGAAGCGGTTTTTTTTTATTTTTGTCCTGCAATTCTATTCAGAAAATCATGAAAAAATCATCTCTCGTTTACCTCATTCCATTTCTGGCGCTTTCTGTAATAACAGGATGTAAAACTGCCGAAATACAATCGGAAAAACCCGCCGCATCTTACCAGGAAGTTTTTTATACCCCTCCGGTTTCGGTTATCAACATTCCATTGGAAATGGATATAAAAGATATTGAAATATTGCTCAACAATCAGTTACAAGGTTTATTATACGAAGATAACAGCCTCGAAAACAATGGAGGTGACAATCTTATGGTAAAAGCATGGAAAAAAGAAAATTTCAAACTCGCACTCGAAAACAATGAAATTTCGTATCGTATTCCTCTGAAACTTTGGCTAAAGGCAGGGTTTAAAGTGGAAAAATTCGGGATAGAACTGTCGAATTACAAAGAAATTGAAGCAGCTATTGCCTTGAAATTTAAAACGAAAATTGAAGTCAACAAAGATTGGACAATAAAAACAGTAACTGTTTCTGATGGTTATGAATGGCTGAGTGCCCCGGTATTAAAATTAGGTCCTGTGGATTTGAATATAAAATACGTTGCTGATCTCATTTTGAAAACCAACCAGAATACGATAAATAAAGAAATTGACGACGCCATTTCCAACAATCTTAATGTAAAAAAATATGCCCAGCAAGCCTGGGATGCCATACACCGCCCCATCAAAATATCCGATGAATATAAAACCTGGCTTAGAATTACCCCAAAAGAGGTAGCTTCGATGCAAATAAGCGGAAAAAACGGAAAAATCAGACATAATATATGTGTAAAAGCTATTACTGAATGCTTTATAAGTAGACAACCCTATAATCAGGAACTTGTTCCGCTTCCGCCACTTACCATTATTAAAAAACCCCAAGAAGGCTTTGCAATTACCCTTGTTGCGGACATTCCATATACCGTAGCCGATAGTTTTGCAAATGTTTATCTGAAAGGAAAAACTTTTAACTCAGGTAAAAAAAGCATAATAATCAATCAGTTGCATATTTATGGAAGGAATGGTAAGTTGATGATAGAAACCCAGGTATCGGGAAGTATAAAGGGAAATCTGTATTTTGAAGGCATACCCTATTTTGACCCAAGTACACAGGCTCTTAAAGTCAAAGAGCTTGATTATGAAATAAAAACTAAAAATTCCCTGTTGAAAACCGCCGACTGGCTGGCACACGGTACCCTTGCCAACCTTATTCAGGATAAAATCTCGTTCCCATTGGCAGAAAACATTAACCAGGCAAAATTACTGATCCAAAAAAACTTGGTTAATAATAAAGTAGCAGAAAATGTTTTACTCAACGGAACACTTGGAAATATAACTGTAGATACAATCTGGATGGACACCACATCGCTGAAAACATCTGTTCAATTTAACGGAAAAATAACCCTAAGTCTTATAAGAGCAGTTAAATAGCGTTTAATATTCCAAAACTTGCTAATAAAGGGTAATTGTTTTCGAAGGGCTTATGTAATAAGAAACCTTATATGTTTTTACCCCAATTCCGGCAGATACTTCCCCAATGTTATACCGTGAAAAAAACAGGACATAAGTCCCTTTTGAAAGCGGCAATAATTCCTTTTTACGGATAGTTATCGAAGATGTGTATGAGGTACTGGTAGAAAAATCAGCGGTGTAATGTGTTTCAGTATTATTTAAATACACGGTTATTGTTTCACCCGGGTAAACAATATCCCCATACCATTTTAGCGTAATATCATTACTGGCACTGATAGAATCAGGAAGGGAAGGATGAAGCCCGATGGGAACTAAAATTGCCTGTACTGTAAGCTCCTGACCTTTTTTAGTAACTACACGAAAATTGGCGGTGTCAACCATAAGATTGTTAAAAACGCTCTGATATTCGCTTACCTGTTTTATAAAAGGCATTTCCACATCATTTAATAATATTTTGCTAATATCATTAGGTACAGCCACATTATAATCTTTCTGAAAATATGCTCTGGCACTTCCCAAGCCTGTAAGATCGCTGTAAGAAATCTCAAAAAAAGAAGTGGTTTCTGCCAAAGGAGCCTTGTTGTCGTTATCTTTAAAACATCCTGAAAAAACGATTGTCATCAGGAAATATAAAAATATTTTTTTCATCAGAATATATTTTGTTTATTAAAAGTTTGATAAAACCATACATATGCTGAATATTATACTTATACATGTTTGCATTTGTTAAACATGTTGGTTCCATCGCGAATTATTTTTTGCAAAATTAAAAGAACTTCAATGCAAACGGGGAAAAAATACAGGAAACACTAATTATTTAACAAAAAAAGACTATCTTTGTTAAATGATTAAGAGAGAAACTACAAACTAATATTTATAATCATGAAAAAAATTCTATTTTCCTTACTTTTTGGTGCAACTTTTATTGTTGCAGGGGTTACATTCGTTTCGTGCGATGATACTTCCAATCCATTAAAAACAAACATCAGCTACAAACCGGCTGATATGCCTTTTGTGCTCGATTCGCTGAACTTCCTTGCAGCGGTTAAAACCGAACATTTACTTTTTACACAAAATATCAATGCCGATATTGACAGTATTTTGGAAGCCCACAACGTCAGCAACCTGGCAACTCTCAGCGAAGCCGAAGTAGATACGATTTCCATAAGGATTGTCTCGCCTACAGGCGTTACACTCAATTGGATCAGTTCCGCGCGGGTAAGCATTCAAATTCCCGGTCAGCAGGAACTAACCATAGCCCATACTGCTGCTATCAATTCCGCAGGGCAGATTATTACC
The DNA here is from genome assembly GCA_023227965.1 of Lentimicrobiaceae bacterium. NCBI lineage: Bacteria > Pseudomonadati > Bacteroidota > Bacteroidia > Bacteroidales > Lentimicrobiaceae > Lentimicrobiaceae bacterium. Next base: position 76,728 of record JALOCA010000007.1, read on the forward strand.
TTTGTAATTGATAATGTAAGTGTTTTACCATATCTCAACAACAATAGTTTTACTGTAAGGGTATATGGCAATATCACTCCACCGCTTCCGGTAACACAGATCAACATGCTTTTACACCTGGGTTTCAATTTACAGGTGCAGGTGCTTTAGTGTTTTGTTAAATTCATTTTTTACCTTCTTTACGGAAAAACAAAATTTGTAAAGAAGGTTTTTTTATTCCTTCTTACATTCCTTACGGCTTGCCAGCAAAAGCAAAATTGCTAAAATGAAAAGGGGTTGACTTGCATAATATACACTATACCAATAGTGTATTCCTAAAAAGTCGGGTACAAAATACACGATACCGCCTGCCAGTAGCATCAGTATGCCAATAATGGCAACAACCCAGGTAAGGACACAGTAGAGATTTTTCATATTCTTTAAGTTTTAAACCTGCGCAAATTACAAAATAGTTTTGGAAATTGTACAAGATAGATAAAATTTTTATGAAGTTAAGGATATGTAGTCGGCAAAGAGTGATAAACCAACCCATGCCGTGCATCAAGCTTTCACATCCTTGTAATGAAGTTATCTCAACTATGTAGTTCGGTTCAGGGTGTTTTATTTTGAAATAATTATTGATATCTCTGCAATCTTTAACCCAAATCCGTCATTAGAGCGTGCATCAAACTGTTTGTCAAATATTTATATTAAGAATTTTCTAATGACGGTCATTAGAAAATTTATGATTTATTTCATTGATTAAGTGTATGATGCTTCAAATTGTTAGAATTCAAATGACGGATCTGGGTTAAAAATGGTTTTCAGGGAAATGAAAAAACACTTTCTGTTTTCGATGCAACAGGCAGGCTTGTAATGCAAAAACAACTTTTTTTCTCCAAATTGGAAGCAGATGTAAGCAGTTTACCGCAAGGTGTTTATTGTGTACAAATTACAGGAGAAAACGGAACATTTACCGCTAAATTTCTGAAAGAATAATAAACTCCATTGTCTAAAAACGAAAAAAACATGTCGTTGAATTCAGGCATGTTTTTTATGATTATTGATCCTCTGTTATTTTTTACGAGAGGTTTCCTGTAACTTTTTCAACCTCCTGGACAATTTCGCAAGATTTAACCAACGCTTTCATTTTGGTGTGATCATTGTACAACGGACGGTCGATTTCGAGATAATCCACATGTTTTCTGATTATTTCGTAAGCCTTAGCCGTTCCGTAACCCCACTTGTAGAGAGTTTCATATTTTTGGCGTAAATCAAGCGCCTGTGCTGCTGCCATAAACTCTATGCCAAGGATTCCATAGGCATTGTCGAGAATCTGGAAATTTTTGATGGCAGTATTCATCCCCATCGAAACAAAATCTTCCTGGTCGGCGGCAGCAGGAATGGATTGGATAGAAGCAGGCATTGATAAAATTCTCTGTTCCACTATTTGCATGTCGGCTGTGTACTGACTGAGCATTAACCCTGAAAAAAGCCCGGGATTATGCGTAAGGAAAGGAGGTAGTCCCACACTCAGAGCTGGATTGTTCAGCCTGTTCATCCTTCTTTCGGAAAGCACACAAACCATAGTTATGGCAGCACCCATCATGTCCATCGGCAAAGAAACCGGGCTACCCTGAAAATTGGCTCCCGACAGTTGCAGATTTTCCTCGGCAAAGAAAATAGGATTGTCGCCTACACCATTTAGTTCAATTTCTACCTGTGAACGGGCATATTTTAAAGCATCGTGTGCTGCACCGATTACCTGTGGTGTTGAACGCATGGAGTAGGCATCCTGTACTTTCACCTTCAGGCGTTTTTCAGACAGGTCTCCTCCGGCAGTTACGGCTCGGATAGCTTTTGCACTCCGTATTGCCCCCGGGAATCCTCTTACTTCATGAATTTTTGTATTGTAAGGGCCCAGATTGGCTTTTAAAGCTTCGAGCGTCATTGCACAGGCGATTTCTGCCTGTTTCAGAAAACGGTCGGCATCGTATAAAAACAAAGCGCTCATTGCCGTGAGGAAATTAGAACCATTAATGGCTGCCAGCCCGTCTCTTGCTTCCAATCCGGGAATAGAAATTCCGGCTCTTTCCATGGCTTCTTTTCCGTGGAGTAGTTCTCCCTGGTAATAGGCTTTTCCTTCGCCCATCAGCAGCAAGGCAATCTGTGACATAGGTGCCAAATCGCCGCAAGCTCCCACTGAACCTTTCTGGCATACGAAAGGAGTTACGCCCTTGTTCAACATTTCAACAAAAGTTTGTGTTATTTCCAACCTGCAGCCGGAGTTACCGTGTGCATGAACATTGATTCTGCCCAGCATGGCAGCCCTCACGTATTCTATGGGTGCCGGATCGCCAATACCTGCAGCATGGTTGTAAACAAGGTATTTTTGAAATTCTTTAACCTGCTCGTCGTTGAGCACCATTTCCGAAAATTCGCCGATACCGGTATTGATGCCGTACATGATTTCGCCGGCTTCTATCTTTTTCTCAAGCATGGTTCTGCATGCGTTAATCCGCCGGATGGCTTCAGGATGTAATTCCACTTTTTCGCCCCTACGGGCAACTAATTCAACATCTTCTATAGTCAGGTTTTGTCCTGTGATAATTAATGGCATGGTGTTAAGTATTAAATTTGACATTATTTTTGCTCATTCAAACCTACAAGTTTTTTTTTTCGGTTTGACGTATTGCAGCCGAATTTTTATAATTTTTGTAAAAAAATTTATGCTAACAATAATTAAGCATGAATTATCATGATAAAAGAAGAAGATATACTGAATAATGCTCTACGGCAAATAGCACACAAAATGGTAGTTGCAGCCCGCACTGCTCCCAAAGGGAGAGGCAGAAACCATATTAAAATAGCCATAGCCGAACTTCACGAAATAAAAATGCTTTCGGAGAAGATGAAAGAAATAGGAGAAGGTCGTCATCAACAGCCTTTTTTGCGAAATGCGGAAAATATCCTTGCTGCACCGATAGTTGTACTCATTGGTTGTATGTACAAAAGTGTCGGGCTCGATTGCGGTTTATGTGGTTTTGCCAATTGTGCTGAACGCGATCTGCATCCGGCTTCTCCCTGTGTTTTTAATCCGCTGGATTTGGGTATTGCCCTTAGTTCAGCAGTGGGAATAGCTGCCGATAACCGAACCGACAACAGGATAATGTACACCATTGGCATAGCTGCCCTCGAGCTGAACCTGCTGGGCGATGAAATTAAAATGGTTTTGGGAATTCCCCTGAGTGCCACATCAAAAAATCCTTTTTTCGACAGGTAGCACAGCATTATTTTCCCCACATCATAAACAGCAACTGCGGAATTTCGGAATTTTGCATATAAGGACCTCTTATAGCATCATATTCGTCGGAGATTACCGGATACCAATCACTGCCAATGCCTTTTGCAAAAAACGGCACAAGGCTGTTCGAATGGTTGCTGCTATAAAACGTCATACCCGGAAGCTGCTTTTTTCCGTTATCAATTAAAGGTGCAAAAGGTTTTTCGCCCCAAAGCAACCCTGTTTCGTGATCAGCAGTAACTATTAAAAGGGTTTCATCCCAACTGCTGTTTTTGTCAACCCATTGTATCACTGATTGCACTGCATCAAAAAAGCCTGCTGTTTCTTCAATCAGCCTGCCTTTCTGATTGCCATGCAAAGCCCAGTCAATGGCTCCGCCTTCCACCATAAGAAAAAAACCTTTTTTGTTGTTGTCGAGTACATTCAAAGCTCCAAGAGCCATCTCAGACAGAGTAGGAACATTGGAATTGAAGGGTGTAATATAAGGCGAGGAATCTTTGGTTTCTCCCTGGCTGAATTTTCTTGCCTGTTGCAGGGTAGAATATACTTCGGCACAGCCTAACACTCTTTGAGGAGTTTTCCCTTTCATCAATTTTTGGAAATCTTTTTTCTGGGTTATCACTGTCCATGCATCAGGAGTTTTATTTCCATTGCAGTCAGCCACGGTATATAAATTTCCATTTATGAAGAAGCTGGTACTTTTACCACTTCCCGCAAGCAGTTGTGCAAAAAAGGCACTATCGCCCACATTTTTTGGGTTTCCCCATCGGAAAAAGAGTTTTTCGCCATTGTTGTCGTAAGCAGGATTTCCGCAGCCCATAATCACGTCGCATTGGCTCTTCAACAACATTTCGTAGGCAATTTCCGCATAGTTAATGCGGGTGGAATTGTGTGCTACAAAGCCTGCAGGAGTTGCATGGCTGAAAGGTACCGAAGTAACTACTCCTGCAGATTTCCCTGATTTTTTTGCAATTTGGACTAAGTTGGTAAGGGTATCGCCATTTACCGAAATACCGATGGAATTATTATAAGTTTTTTTACCAGTAGCCAATGCAGTGGCAGAAGCTGCTGATTCGGTAAAATTCGATTTAAGGTAGGCGGTATCTTTCCATGCAGCTATGGTGTTGTATCCCGTGGCAAAATACAGAGATGAAGGATTACCCTTTTCATATTCGCCTGTTTTTGCAGGATAATGCGCTACGGCAAGCTGAACAGGAAATGTGTTAAAAAAAGACATTTCAAGGCTTCCAAAATACTGTGTTGCTTTTATAGTGTTAAACCCCATTCCATCTCCTATCATCAGGATAATATTTTTTGGACTGGGAAGAGTCTGGGGGTTCTGTGCGCCAACAAAACCAACAGTACACACAAAAATTCCAATAAATGCAGTTTTTTTAAAAATGTTCATAATAATTAATTTAATTTTCTTCGGCAACGGCTCCATAGCCGACAATAAGATGCATATACCTTAGGGAAGGCGAAGGAATAAATTTGCCCAAGCCCAGTGATTGCCATTTGTTATCTACCATTTGTATTGTTTCATTATCGGCAACAATAATATTAGGCCAGGGTCTGGTCATATTGTTACTGCTTTTTGTTTTTTTTGTTCCATCTATAACAAGAATATTATGTATTATTTTACAATCAAACGAAGGATCAATATTATTGCCTACCTGCCATACTATATCAGATATTTCATTGTTAAACAATACCTCATCAATCAAAACCCAATACCGGATTCCTTGAAGAAGATTTTTTTGATACAAAAAATTAATAGTAGTATGTATTTGGCTAGAATAGATTTTATTTAATGAAGTAATAAGCAAATGCCCGTCGGCAACATAATCGGTATTAATTTTTGTCAGTGGCGGTAAAAACTCCAAAAAGGCATTAATATTGATTGGCACCTCGCTCTCAGTTAATGTTTCTCCGTTTTCACCCGCGAATTTTCGGGTTGCATCTATTCCTATTTTTCCTCCCAGGGCAAATTTTCGGCTTGCATGGTCGAGTACATCCGATGGACCTTTCGAAAAAAACAAGTCAGTCTGGGGGTCAGTATTTTTTGCTACTGTTTCCAAAACCCGGAAATAGTTATGAATATCTACCTGTTCATCAACAACTATCATAATTTTGTTGAACATCATCTGTCCGGCGCCCCACAGAGCATTCATCACCTTTAGGGCATGGCCGGCAAAGGCTTTGCTGATTTTCAACAGAACGAGATTGTGGAATACTCCTTCGAAAGGCATATGCATATCTACAACTTCCGGAAGCATGGCATATTGGATGAGTTTCAGGAAAATTTTCTCGGTAGCCATTCCCAACCATGCGTCTTCCTGGGGAGGAATACCCACTATTGTAGCAGGATACACTGCATTTTTTCGATGAGTAATGCAAGTAACATGAAATCGGGGATAAAAATCGGGCAAAGAATAAAATCCCGTGTGGTCGCCAAAAGGCCCTTCCAAAACAAGTTCCTCGTAAGGATCAGCATATCCTTCAATCACAAAGTCAACATCCGATGGAATGTAAATATCATTGGTAAGGCTTTTTACCATTTCTATGGGCTTTTGCCGCAAAAAGCCGGCAAAAAGGTATTCATCTATACTTTCGGGTAAGGGTGCCGTAGCTGCATAGGTATAAATCGGATCCCCACCCAAGGTAACCGTAATCGGCATTCTTTTTCCTGACTTTTTATACTTATGGAAGTGCATGGCAGAATTTTTATGCAAATGCCAATGCATACCGGTAGTGTTGTCTGAAAAAACCTGCATTCTGTACATTCCCACATTCCTGCTACCATTTTCAGGGTCAAGTGTGTGCACCACGGGTAACGTGATAAAGGGACCACCGTCGTGTTTCCAGCATGTTAGCACAGGTAGCCGGTTAAGATCAGGAGTTTCCATCACCACTTCCTGGCAGGCGCCTCTACCTTTATGCATTTTGGGCATCCATTGCGAAAATTGCTGCAACAGGGGAATAATTTTCAGCTTGTCAAAAATCGTGTTTCTTGTAGCAGTGAGCTTGGTAAAAATATCGTCAATTCTTTGGTTTATAATATCAAAACTTGATATACCCAGCGCCAAGCACATTCTTTTTTCGCTCCCAAATGCATTTATCAACAATGGAAATTCTTTTCCCGTATTTTCAAAAAGTAACGCCTTGCCTTGCGATTTGGTGATACGGTCGGTAATTTCCGCTATTTCAAGATGTGGAGATACCGGTTCAGTAATTCGGGATAATTCGCCGTTTTTTTCAAGACATTCAATAAAATGTAACAAGTTTCTGTAAGCCATTTTTCGTTGTAAGGAAAAAACAAAATTAGGCAAAAAATTACAGCATTTTTTATGGAAGTTTTAATATCTTTGCAAAAATTTTAAACCGATGAAAAAATTCATTTTTATTTCTATCATTTCTGCACTTCTTATATCGTGCGGTGGCGAAAAAAAAGGGAACAAGGCTAATGTTATTTCCGTGGGACAAGACCTTGAATGCGTTGATTGTTGGGCAAATACCAGTAGTGTAGTAAAAACTATGGCACATTCCGGAGAATTTGCATGCAAACTCGATAGCGTGGCTGAGTACAGCACCACATTTCAGAAAACCATCGGGGGTATCAGCAGTAAAATTCCTAAAAAAATCAATGTTTCATTGTGGGTAAACAGCACTCAACCCAGCCCAGATGCTTCCATCGTGTTAGATATCAACAATAATGGAAAATCAGTGCTGTGGCTTGCAAATTCCTTTAAGGATGTAGTTAAAAATGAGAAAGAATGGACTGAGTTCAAATCCAGTTTCAAACTGCCTCCTACCTTGAAACCCGAAGATTTAGTAAAAATTTACGTTTGGAATAATAAGAAGCTTAATCTGTTTATTGACGATATAAACATTGAATTCGAGTACTAAATGATTATTTTCTAATGAATTCTTTTTCCACAAACGTTTCGGGGAGAGAGTCGTTTTTATATTTTGAGGGGCATTTTAATAAAAGACTGCGTGCTACAAAAGTATCCTGCACCATAGTGCCAATGATAACCACCTGCTCTGATTTTTCGAAATCCTGGGGTTTGTTGTCGTTGTAAACCACCACGCATTTTTCGCCTTTATTATCTATCATGGTAAATGTAAATGAATTAGCATTTTTACGGGCATTGTATTCAATTTTTGCTTTTTTATCTAATTTGCCAATGATATGAAGTTCTTTCCCCGGATTATTTTTTGCTGTTGCAAAATCGGAATAGGTACCCGTATTTGTTACAGTGCTAATAATAATGCCTACAGCAACCACGATACAGATAATAAGTACAATATGTAAGGTTTTCATCCGTATTTAAATTTGCAACTTATGTGATTTTCAGTCTGTATTCCTTTTTTTTTCTATTTTTCTAATTCTATAATCGAGCCTAAACAAAAAGGCAGCCAATCCTGCAACAATTACAACTATTACAGCTATTACGACTCCTATTTTTGAATTGTCCATTTTTTTTATTTTTTTGAAAGATTATGTATGCGCACCCTGAGTTGCAGAAGCCATGTTCCCACTAATATCCATCCCAATACGGAAGGATAAAAAACCCAGCGAATTGTATTGTCGAGTTCTGTTACCGTAAGCGTACTTCCTTTGTTACCCGGATGCAGTGAATCCTGGGCTAAACGGGGCAACACTCCTATGAAAATAAGTAGTAGAACAAATGCAAAAATATTATAAACTGCTGATATTTTTGCTTTTTTCTCTATATCATCTATTGAACTCCGCAAAACCAGGTATGCAAAATATGCAATAAGGCTTACCGCTGCCCCGTTGAGTTTTGGATCGTTTACCCACCAGGTACCCCAGGTATATTTAGCCCATATCATTCCCGTTATTATCCCCAATATTCCAAAAAAAACAGCCGTTTTTGCGGCTTCCAAAGCCAGAATATCTTCCTTCAGCCGGAAACCGGAAAGATAACATATGCTGAATACAAATGATATTAAAAACAAAAAAAACATTGTAAACCACATAGCTACATGATAAAACAAACTGCGCAGACTCTGGTGGATTACAGGCAAATCAGGTACCTGAATCAAAAGTCCGAAAATAACTGCATACAATATAAGCGTGATTCCCAGTAATTTCCACCCGTAATTAATTAAAAAAAATTTCATGATATGAATTAATCCTTCCAAAGATAAGGAAACAACAATACAGCAAGTGCTATGGCAATAAAATTTAACAATATAATCATAAACAATATATTAACAGAAGTTGCAAACCCATCACCCACCACAGCCTTTGCCGAAACCCGGATTAGCGAAAGCAACAATGGCAATACCAGCGGAAAACTCAGAATAGCCATCAGTGTAAAGTTATTATGCGAGCGCCAGGCTATGGCAGCAACCATGGTTAGCACGGAAGCAATACCCGTTGCTCCCAAAAGAAGATTACAAATAAAAAGTCCGTGATTAATGGCATTGTCACCCATCCAAATACTGTAAATTGCATAATTCAGCAAAGCAAGTAAAATCGTGAGTACAATATTGTAGATTATTTTAGAAAGTATAACCCCTACAGGGCTTGCCAGAGTATAATAATATAATTGCCGTGCCAGGTTTTCCTGAATAAAACTTTTTGATATGGCATTTATTGCAGAGAATAAAAAAATTATCCAGAACAATGCATTCCAGGTTGTGGAATTTATGATATCCCCAAAAGAAAGATAAGTGATAAACACTGACGAAACAACATACAAAACGATACCATTCAGAGCATATTTCTGCCGAAGTTCTAACTGAATGTCTTTAGCAATCAGGTATCTTATTTCGTTATAAAGCATTGTCGTTTTTCGATATACAAAAATAAAAAAAGTCCTTCAATAATGAAGGACTTTTTAAGCAATGTCGTACTTTAATTATTCAATAATCATTTTCGAAATTGCGATACCTTTTGCAGTGTAAATTCTCAGCATGTACACTCCGCTTTGCAGGTTGGAGGTATTCAGGCTGAAGATAGTGTTGTTTACATTTCCATCATAAACAACCTGACCAACATGGTTCACAATTACAATACGGCTCATATCGCTGTTCGAGCGAACGTTAAGTTGTCCGTTAACAGGATTGGGGAATATTTTAATACCTTGTGAAGCAAGATCATTTATACTGGTTACCACAGCGGTAGCAGGATCAGAAGCATCTGATTCACCTTCTGTATAGAGAGCTTTTACAGTATAAATATAGGTTCCGATAGAGGGAACTACATCAGTATAGTTTGTAAACAGAACGGGAGAAGCATTAACAGGGGTTGAGGCTCCATCACGGTAAATGTTATATCCCAATAGTGCTCTTAAAGGAGCATCCCATGTAAGATTTACATTAAAAATCTCAGCAATGGCATTCAAGTTGGTGGGTTTTATGAGTACAGTAGCCTGAACCGTATTGCTGCATTCGGAAGTGCCACCTTCATAAACTGCTTTAGCACAGTATGAATATACGCCATATCCTAAATCAACATTTTGGTATGAAAGCGTTGTGATGAGGGCTGTATTAATTTTTACTCCGTTACAATAAACATCATATCCCTGAGGTGTACCAGTTGTAGGAACTCCCCATGTTAAGTTAATGGTGTTGTAGTTCTGCGTGTATTGCAAATTTGTCGGAGGAAGAAATTGTGGTGGAGGTGGAGGAAGAATAATATCATCAAAAGGAACAGAAGTGAAAACTAAACGGTTTGTAGTGGGGGGGTCTTCATCACCACGAACAGACAGACCAGGTTCATCGTCGGCTTGCCACAGCATGGTAAAGTTAACACCATCATTGTTCTTTGCTACATATGGGAAAACACATTCATCATACAAGTGAATGATATCGCCGGTTACATCTATAAAATCGCCCCAGTTTGCGCCATCATCATTTGTACCACGGCACCAGATGTGGCGGTAGTTTTGCGCACCATTATCGTATCCTTCCATTACCATGGTATAGGTTAGTATTATACGTCCGTCGTCGTTAAGTACCAGTTGGGGCATACTTGAAGAACCGAGATAATATTTAGGGAATCCGTCGGTAAGTACGTCCCAGGTTCCGTTTCCGTTAAGGTCGAGAGCATAACCAATTAATTTACCTTGAGCATCAAGAGCATCAGGATCTAATGCTTCCCACTGATTTCCACCAGTCCAGGTAGCATCACCTTCTTTCCAGTAACCAACGCCACCAACTCCGGGGAACCAGTACGAACCTGCATCATCGGCATGTGCACGGTTGACACCGAAAGCAATATGGCAAGTTCCGTTGTCATCAATTACGATGGAATGAGAACCGTCGGGGCAGTAGAAAGTATCGGCAGTAGCTGCTGTTCCGTTCCAGAAAGGAATAGGATGTTCCCAAATAACGGTTTTAGTCCAGGTAGTTCCGTTATCTGTTGATTTCATAAGGATAAGGTCGTAACTATTTTCTCCCATTACAAAAGCAATGGTGTTTCCTTTTGGTTCAGCCCAAGTGTAAGTATCGCCTGAGAAACCAAAATATTCGGCTGAAGTAAGGCCGGTAAGCATTGCATCATCAATGTCCCAGGTATTTCCACCGTCAGTCGAACGTGAATAGAGAAGAGCACCGTCAAGTCCCTGGTAAACAACGCCACTATTTCCGGTAGGAGCTGTCAGGGCAAGAAGGTGAATAGTATTGTTGTCAGTTCCGCCTGTAACCATACGAGGCCAAAGGTAACCAGTAGCTCCTGTAGGTGCGGCAACATCAAAGAATGTCCACGCTCCGCTTCCTTTTGTAGGACGGGTTTCGAATACTAAAGGAGATGTTCCTCCTTTGTGAGTAACAGCACATTCTCCGTTTGCACCCCAAGCAGCATAGCTGGGCCAACCAGTTTTTACCGTTTCAATACGGGCTGTAGGAGCAGGACCCCATGCGGTTCCGTCAAAATAATTATAACCTGTACCACGGTCATTATAAGCTGTAGGTGTAAAGCCAATCGTCCAGGTAGCACCAATAGTGCCATCATCAAATCTGTAAAGGCGATTTTGGGTACTGCCGTTTGTTGGCAGGTCATAAATAGAAGTACCTACTTCTTCTTCCGAAACGGCTGTAGCGGATTTGTGAGCAGGTTTAACAGCAGCATTAAGGTTGCTGGTTTCATCAACAGCTTTTACCTTTTTCACTGCATAGTTTTTCCATTGCTTGGACACGGGTGCACGATGTAATTGTGCAAATCCCAGTGATCCAATACTTAATGCTAAGCAAATGAGTAATAATTTTCTCATGATTCTGAGGGTTTAGATTTAACAATTAGGATTTTAAAAATTCAATTTGGGAAAACAAAATTATAAAAAAAAACGATGGTACAAAATTTTAAAACAAAAAAAACGGGAAATCTTTCAATAGAAAGCTATTTCCCGTTTTTATGAAAGAGCATTATTCAACGATTACCCTTGAAGTAGTAACTCCTTTATTAGTATAAACTTTCAACATATATACCCCACTTAATAGATCGAATGTGTTCATATTGAAAGTGTTAGATTTTATAGTTCCATCATAAACCACTTGTCCTACAAGGTTCAGAAGAACGATACGGTTCATTTCGATATTTGATTTTACATGCATTTGTTTGCCTACAGGGTTGGGATAAATTTTTATTCCCTGTGAGGTAGGTTCGTTTATACTGGTTACTAAAGCGGTAGCAGGATCAGAAGCATCTGATTCGCCTTCTGTATAGAGAGCTTTTACAGTATAAATATAGGTTCCGATAGCAGGAACTACATCAGTATAGTTTGTAAACAGAACGGGAGAAGCATTAACAGGGGTTGAGGCTCCACCACGGTAAATGTTATATCCCAATAGTGCTCTTGAAGGAGCATCCCATGTAAGATTTACATTTAAAATCTCAGCAACGGCATTCAAGTTGGTGGGTTTTATGAGTACAGTAGCCTGAACCGTATTGCTACATTCGGAAGAGCCACCTTCATAAACTGCTTTCACGCAATAGGAATAAATGCCGTAACCAAGGTCAGAGTCTTCGTATGTAGTAGGTGTAACCAGAGTTGTATTTATTTTAGTACCATTACGATACACATCGTAACCTAACAATGCATCGGTAGCCGGTGCAGTCCATGTTAAAGTAATATTGTTGTAATTTTGCGTAAACTGCAAATTGGTGGGCATTGGGGGGATAAAAGCAGAAACAATATCATCCTTTAGCACTTTCATAAAATATATTTTGTTTTCGGTGTAAGGGTCTTCATCTCCGCGCACGGCTAATCCGGGTTCTTCATCCGCCTGATACACTAAGTAAAAATAATCATCGGAATTGGTAGCTACCGAAGGGAATACGCATTCATCATACAAATGTACAATGTCGCTATTAAGGTCGTAAATATTATCACTCCAGGTATTACCATTATCGTTGGAGCCACGGCACCACAGACGCCGGTAATTTTGCGTTCCATTGTCGAAAGTTTCGGTTATGCTGCTGTATGTAAGTATGAGGCGGTTCTGGTCGTCTACCACAAGTTGGGGGAAACTGGAGGAACCAATGTAATAACTGGCAATATCTTCGAGGATATCCCATGTTCCGTTGCCGTTAACATCTATTGCATAGCCAATCAGTTTTCCCTCTGCATCCAGTAAATCCGGATCAAGGGCTTCCCACTGGTTGCCACCCGTCCAAGTAGCGTCGCCTTCTTTCCAGTAGCCTATTCCGCCAACTCCGGGAAACCAGTAAGAGCCGGCATCATCGGCATGTGCACGGTTGATACCAAAGGCAACATGTATTGTTCCGTTGTTGTCAATTACTATAGAATGGGTTCCGTCGGGGCAGTAAAAGGTGTCAGCAGTAGCAGCCGTTCCGTTCCAAAAAGGAATAGGGTGTTCCCAAATAACGGTTTTTGTCCAGGTAGTACCGCCATCGGTAGATTTCATAATAAACATATCCGTTTGTTTACAACCAACAATAAAAGCAAGAATATTATTTCTGGGTTCTGCCCATGTATAAGTATCTCCTTCAAAACCATAATATTCTGTTGAGCTCATCCCCGGAATAATCTGATGTTGGATGTCCCAGGTAGTTCCGCCGTCCTGCGAACGGGAATAGAGAAGGGCAAGATCGAGACCTTGATAAGCTGAGTAGGTAGAAGCAAGAATGTGAAGAGTTTTGTTATCGGTTCCTGCTGTTACTATTCTGGGCCACGAAATATCAACCGCGCCAGTAGGTCCGGCAAAAATAGATCCTGACCAGGTATCTGTACCTTTTTGTTCACGTTTGCTAATTACCAGTCCTTGGGTATCATGGTGGGCAGCAACAATTTCACCGTTTGTACCCCATTTGGTATAGCTGGGCCATCCGGTACGTTGCAATTCAATACGGGCAGTGGGCTCAGGTCCCCAAGTTGTCCCGTCAAAATAGTTGTAACCTGTACCCCTGTCGGCAAAATTGGGAGTCGTCATTCCCATTGTCCAAGTGGCTCCTATGGTGCCATCTGCATATTTATAAATCCGGTTCTCGGACGAACTATTGCTTTGCAGGTCGTAATAAGTAATCCCTATTGCTACTTCTTCGGGGGGTAAATCCTTTTTAACAGAAGGCAGCAGGGTGGCAGAATTTAAGTTTTCAGTTTCTTTAATTGCTGGCTGTATTTTTACAGCATAATTTTTTAATGAATGGGAAATCATGGCTTTTTGCTGAGCAAATCCAGTCATACCTATCAAAACAGCACAAATAATTAGTAGAATTTTTTTCATGGACAATGAATTTTATTGGTTATTTATTGAGCAAATTTTTCAATTTTCAAATGTACAAAATTTTCTTTTAAGTTTTATAAAATCTATAAAAAAGTATCTTTGACCGACCAAATCTGTTTATTCCTCTTTTAATGCCTTTTCTTTTGTATCAACAGGAATAATGGTGGAGCGGTGAAAATCAATGCCGTCTTCAAATATTTTTCGATAAGTATAATGCCGTTTGGCAAAAACTGCACCAACCGATTCGTGCAGAGCCCTCATTTTAGGGTTGAAGTCTCCCACCCACGATAATTCTATTTCGGTGTACCAAGGTCTTTTTTGCATTATTTTATCCAAATGCCAAAAAATTGCCGATTCGATACCTGATTTTTGAAACTTGGGTACAACCCCCATGATGGTAATTCGAGCCCGGGTTATGGTATGTCGTTTTTTTAACCACAGAAATTTTAGTTTATTGAAAAGATGTAACTTCCCGTTCAGATGTTTAAAAATTTGATTAACATCGGGAAACATAATCAGGAAGGCAATAGGTTCGCCTTCGGAATAAGCAAACCATATCATTTCTTCATCAATAATGGCTTTGGCATTATTTAAAGAACGATACAGGTCGTCAGTTTGAATGGGTGTAAAATTTTCGTGAAAGACCCATGCGGTATCATACACATGCTTCAGATCGGCTATATATTTTTCGGACTGGCTGAGGTGAAAGTGTTCAAAACTGAAGACCGGTTTTTGCCTTACCCAGTCGGCAATTTTCCAGAATCTTTCAGGGAAAGGCTTGGTTAAATCCAGATGGTTCGAAACCTGTTCGAAATAAAAATTAAACCCATAAGATTCAAACAACTCCTTATAATAAGGGTGGTTATAAGGCATTCCAAAGCTGGGATGGGTAAATCCTTCTACCAGCAATCCCCAGAAGTTGTCATTTTCGCCAAAATTAATCGGTCCGTCCATTGCTTTTATCCCTCTATCCGCCAGCCAGTTTTTGCAGGTATCAAAAAGCATGAATGCAGTCTCCCGATCGTTGATACATTCAAAAAAGCCCATACCACCGGTAGGCAGATCAAATTTGTAGGCTTTATTTTTATTGATGAAAGCGGCGACACGTCCTAACGCTTTTCCATTATCATCGGTAAGTATCCATCGTATAGCTTCTCCGTTGCGGAAAAAAACATTTACCGAAGGGGTAAAAATGTCTTCCACCATTTTATCAGGCGGGCATACCCATACCGGATCGTTTGCATAAATATCTCTGGCAACCTGGTGAAAATCTTTTATTTCCTTTTTTGAGTGTACCTCGATAATTTTCATATTCAGGGATTAAAAACGTCAACAAACTTAAGGTATATTTTTAAGATGAAAAATGCTTTTTTTTGATTTGGCAATACTTTTCTGTGATTTACGTTTTTATCTTAACTTTGCCTCGGTACAATTGTTTATTATAAATAGTATAAACAACACGATTTGAAAAAGATATATTTTTTAATACTTCGATCTTATGCCGGTCCGCTTATCATGACTTTTTTCATATCGCTGTTTGTTTTGCTGATGCAGTTTTTGTGGAAATATGTTGATGATCTCGTCGGGAAGGGGCTCGACTGGTACATTATCCTGCAATTGTTGTTTTATGCATCAGCAACCTTCGTCCCCCTGGCATTACCCCTGGCAATATTGCTTTCTTCGCTGATGACCTTTGGTAATCTTGGCGAAAGATATGAGCTGGTAGCTATAAAAGCTGCGGGTATTTCGCTGCGAAAAGTGATGCGCCCCCTGATTATTTTGTCGGTATTAATTAGTATCGGAGCCTTTTACTTTTCGAATAACGTGCTACCCCTGGCAAATTTGCAATTTCGAAGTATTTTATACGATGTGCAGCAAAAAAAACTTGCTTTTAATTTAAAGGATGGCGAATACTATAATGGCATTGACGGTTACGTAATCCGAGTACAGAAAAAAGAAAAAGATGGTGTAACTATACGTAATGTTATGATTTATGACCATACCAGCGGTATGGGCAATACCAACTTTACCATGGCAGATTCTGGGCGGATGAATATGAGCAAGGATCAGCGGTTTTTAAATTTTGTTTTATACCACGGGTATAATTTTGATGAAACTTCGGGAAGAAGAAATATGAACGTTCATCCTTTTCAGCGTACAAAATTTGAAGAAGAGCATATTAAGTTTGATTTGTCGCAGTTTCAGCTTAATAGAACTAACCAGGAATTATTTAAAAATAATTTCGAAATGCTTAATCTCAAACAGCTTTCCACTTCGGCTGATTCTATCAAAAAGGAACTCGGCGGTTTGCAGGCAGATATGTCTGCATCGTTTTTCAAAGGATACAATTATTTATCATACCTCGATTCGAGCATTCCTGTACTGCCAGATACAGCCAAAGCATTGCAAAGCAATTTTATCAGTAATTTCGACAAAACAAGTCGCCAGCATATTTTGGATTATGCACTTTCTGATGCCCGAAACAAAAGGGCAAATCTTGAATTTCAAAAGAACTTAAGCGAAAGCAAATATTATACTATTCGCAGACACGAAATTGAATGGCACCGGAAATTTACCTTGTCAATAGCCTGTTTAATCTTGTTTTTTATCGGAGCGCCTTTCGGAGCCATTATTCGTAAAGGAGGATTGGGGTTACCCTTGGTAATTTCGGTTATTTTCTTTGTTTTGTACCATGTTATTTCCATAAGTGGCGAAAAAGCAGTACGTGCCGGTGCTTTGCCTTCGGCAGAAGGAATGTGGCTGGCTTCGATAGTACTGTTGCCCATAGGCATATGGTTTACATATAAAGCTACCACAGATTCACCCTTGCTTGATGCAGATGTTTGGAAGAAATTTTTTAATAAATTTAATACATTAATAGGAAAATATACTAATTTGCAATAATATATGAATATACTAATAGTTTGTAACAAATCACCTTTTCCTCCCAAAGAAGGAGGTCCGATTGCCATGAACGCCATTATCACCGGTTTATTAGATGCGGGACATTCGGTAAAAGTTATTGCAATAAATTCCAATAAATATCATGTTAGTCCTGATGAAATACCTGTCAACTACCGTGAAAAAACCCGGATAGAATTTGTTGATGTTGACCTCTCTGTTAAACCCTGCAAAGCACTTGCCAATTTGTTTTCCAACCGATCCTACCATGTTGAACGATTTATTTCCGCAGCCCTGGAAAATAAAATTTCGGAAGTAGTGCAGAATGACAATTTCGACATCATTCAATTTGAGACCCTTTACATAAGTCCTTATATTGAAACTATTCGCAAATATTCCAATGCGAAAATAATCCTTCGTGCCCATAATATCGAGCACCTGATTTGGGAGCGGGTTGCCCTTTCGTGCAAACAACCCGTAAAACGTCGCTATCTGTGGCACCTGGCACGTACCCTGAAAAAATACGAACTCAATGCCCTCCATAAATTCGACGGGATTGCGGCAATCACCCGTAAAGATGCCATTTATTTCCGTAACTGTGGTACCATAGCACCCGTAACTGATATTTCATTTGGCATTAATTTCGATAATTACCAGGAAGACAACTCCGCCACTGAGTTTCCTTCCGTTTTTCATATTGGTGCGATGAACTGGATTCCTAACAACGAAGGAATAAAATGGTTTCTCGAAAATATTTGGGGCAAAATAAATATACTGTTCCCGGATTTAACATTTTACATTGCCGGTAGAGAAATGCCCGACTGGATACAAAAAAAGAAATACCCCAATGTGGAAATCTTAGGAGAAGTGGAAGATGCTTCGGCATTTATGCGATCAAAAGCTATTATGGTTGTACCTTTGTTTTCGGGCAGCGGAATCCGGATAAAAATTATTGAAGGCATGGCTTTAGGAAAAACCATAATTACAACCCGCATTGGTGCTGAAGGTATTAATTGTACAGATAACGAAAATGTAATTATCGCAGACAATCCTATTGATTTTATTGCTGCTTTGAAAAAATGCCTTGAAAATAAGGAGCTCTGTTGCAAAATAGGCAGTAATGCCCGTAAGCTTATCGAAAAAGAACATAATAACCAACTGATAATCCGCAAACTGACCCATTTTTACGATCAGGTAATTCAATCGTAACAACCACAAAACTCCGGGAAAACGCAACCTAAAATCCATTTCAGGTTTGCTCAATTAAAAATTACCCGTAGGTTTGCAAAAAAAGTGGAAATGAAACTCGTTGTTCTTGTATCGAGGGTACCCTATCCCATTGAAAAAGGCGACAAGCTGCGTGCATTTTATCAAATCAAATACTTGTCTGAAAATAATGAAATACACCTTATTGCTTTAAGTGACCGGAAACCAGAAACCAAAGCCGCCGATGCATTAAAACCTTATTGTGTTTCGTTGCATATATTCCGCCTGCCAAAAATTGCCATTTTTTTTAATTTGATACGTGCATTATTCTGCACAATTCCTTTCCAGGCAGGTTATTTCTTTAACTCACATGTTAAACGAAAGATACAACACCTTATCAGGAATATTAACCCAGATCATATTTATTGCCAGCTTATCCGCACCACCGAATATGTTAAACTGCTTCCTTATCCCAAAACCCTCGATTACCAGGATGTATTTTCCAAAGGCGTTGAAAGACGCATGACGGTTGCTCCCTGGTGGATGCAACCTGTTTTCAGGTGCGAATACAAAAGACTATTACGATACGAAAAAGAAGTTTTTGACCATTTTGATCATACCACAATTATTTCGCAACCCGACCGCGACCTGATTCCTCATGAAAAAAAAGACGACATTCTGATAATTCCCAATGGGGTTGATTACACATATTTTGAGCCACAAAAAACTGAAAAGGAGTTTCAAATTTTGTTTACAGGAAACATGGGATATCCTCCGAATGCCGATGCAGCTCAATTTCTTGCTCTCGAAATTTTGCCGATTGTTCATCAGGAAAAACCCGAAGCAACCCTGGTTCTTGCCGGAATTAATCCCGGTGAAAAAATAAAAGCAATGCAGAATCAATACATTACAGTTACGGGTTGGGTTCCGGATATGCGATATTATTATGCACGTTCACAAATATTTATTGCTCCCATGCGTTTGGGTACAGGCTTACAGAATAAATTGCTCGAAGCTATGGCAATGCTTCTACCTTGTATCACCTCCCTTCTTGCCAATCAGGCACTGAAAGCCTTACCCGGGAAGGAAATTCTTGTAGCGGACTCTGCCAGCGGATTTGCCAATCATATTTTAAAACTTCTAAACGATTCTCATTTTGCTGATACAATCGCCAATAATGGTATGCAATATGTTAAAAAACAGTATAATTGGGCTGAATCGGTAAAAAAATTAGAAGATTGTATGCGATCAGAAAAATAAACTCCTCTTTACGAAACATCAATTAAACCAGATTTTTAAAAAAAATCTGGACGATGAAAAGTTTTTGGATTTTTAAAAATACCATTTAAAAAAACATTTGTTAACCAGAATCTTTCTCAATACATTTGTAGCAGATTTGGATAATTTGTTGATTATGTCTGTTTGTGAAAAAAGAACAACTGCTTTACAAAGGCATTATGTAATACCATTTGTATTGTTGTCTTTTTTAATTTCCCCTTTCATCGGTTTTACTATGGGAATAGTCCCTACAAATTCCGACGAAGTAAAAGGGCATGTGATTTTCTGGTCAATAATTATTTTAGTAATTGTTTTATCAACCATATTTCTAATTATCATTTATTTAATTAATAGGAATGCAAAAAACAATTTACAAACACTCAACGATACGTTGGAAAACAGAATAGAAGAACGCACACAGGAACTCCAAAAAAAGATAACGGAAAAAGAAGAAGCCGAGGAAAAATTGCAGCAAGCAAATCAAGAATACAAAAAACTGCTACAAACACTAAAAACTGGCGAACAAAAATATTTTAACCTGGTGAAATACTCACCTTGGGGCATTGCTTATTATGCTATAGATGGTCAGGTACTTGAAGTTAACCAGGCTCTACTCTCAATTTTAGCTTCCGAAAATGAAGAAGTTACCCTAAATCAAAACCTTCTTACCCTTCAGCAGGCTATAGATGCAGGACTTGTTGACAGTTTCAGGGAATGCATAAATGAAGCCAAAGTCGTTACCAACGAATGCCTTTATTTTAGTTCTTGGGGCAAAAGAATGTATATGCGTTATATTTTTACCCCTCTTTTATCAGATCAGGGAGAAGTGCAAAATGTTTTGGGTACGTTTGAAGATATCACTGATAGAAAAAACGTAGAAGTAACCCTAAAAAATTCGGAAGTAAAACTCAAAGAAGCAAATGCTTCCAAGGACACATTTCTTTCTATAATTGCCCACGACATCAAAACCCCTTTTAATGCTATCCTTGGTTTTTCCGATTTGTTAAATGATGGGTATGATTCCTATTCCGAAACTGACAAAAAAGATTTTATCCGGAATATTTTCGAAGCTGCCGAAATTACATTGAAAATCCTCGACAACCTGTTGCAATGGTCACGAAGTCAGACTGGTAAATTGATAATTAAACCCGAAAATATTAACATTTGTGCTATAATCACTGAAACCATCGAATTTTTAAAAAGCAGTGCAGAAAAAAAAACCATTACTATCATTTCCGAATGCAATTCCGATTGTATGGCATTTGCCGATGAACAAATGATTACCACTGTTATTCGTAACCTGCTATCCAACGCAATAAAATTCACCTTTACAGGAGGTAAAATCAGGATTTCCATTCGTGAATTTGAAAAATACCTTGAAATTACCATTTCTGATGATGGCATTGGAATGAAAGAATTTGAATTGAAAAAACTGTTCAGTATAGAAGAAAAATTTTCTAAAGAAGGTACCGCCCGTGAACAGGGAACAGGATTAGGTTTAATTTTGTGCAAAGAATTTATAGAAAAAAATAGCGGCTGGATTTGGGCAGAAAGCAAGCCCGGAGAAGGAAGCAGTTTTAAATTTACATTGCCGAAAGAACAATTATAAAAACTTATGGCAGAAGATTATAAAATCATCTTTTCGATGGTGGACGTGAATAAAATCGTACCCCCATCACGTCAGATATTGAAAGATATTTACCTTTCTTTTTACTATGGCGCAAAAATAGGCATCATCGGATTAAATGGTGCCGGAAAATCTACCTTGCTGAACATCATTGCCGGAACCGACAAATCTTTTAACGGAGAAGTTGTTTTTTCGCCAGGTTACAAAGTTGGAATGTTAGAGCAGGAACCACATCTCGACGACAGAAAGACCGTGAAAGAAGTTGTAGAAGAAGGAGCTGCCGAAATAGTTGCTTTATTGAAAGAATATGAGGTAGTTAATAACAAGTTTGCCGAACCCATGAGCGACGACGAAATGAGCGCCCTCATCGAACGGCAAGGCAAACTTACAGAACTAATTGAACAGCATAATGCCTGGGAGCTTGATACCAAATTGGAACGGGCAATGGATGCTCTGCGTTGCCCCGAGCCGGATGCTTTGGTGGCAAACCTGTCGGGGGGCGAACGCCGTCGTGTAGCTCTTTGCAGGCTTTTGCTTCAGGAACCGGATATTCTTCTGTTGGACGAACCCACCAACCACCTGGATGCCGAATCGGTGGAATGGCTCGAACATCATTTACAACAATATAAGGGTACAGTAATTGCCGTTACCCACGACCGCTATTTCCTTGACAACGTCGCCGGATGGATACTCGAACTCGACCGTGGCGAAGGCATTCCCTGGAAAGGAAATTATTCTTCCTGGCTCGACCAGAAAACCAAACGGCTTGCTGCCGAAGAAAAAATGGAAACCAAACGCCGCAAAACCCTTGAACGCGAACTGGAATGGGTTCGTATGTCGCCCAAAGCCCGCCATGCCAAAGGGAAAGCCCGTTTGAATGCTTATGAAAATCTTTTGAGCGAAGACGTAAAACAAAAAGAAGAAAAACTCGAAATTTTCATTCCTAATGGTCCCCGGCTGGGAAATAATGTTATTGAAGCCGTAAATGTTTCCAAAGCCTTTAGTGATAAACTTCTTTTTGAAAAGCTGAATTTTGCACTGCCTCCGGCGGGTATCGTTGGTGTGATAGGCCCGAATGGTGCTGGAAAAACCACTCTTTTCAGGTTGATTATGGAAATGGAAAAACCTGACAATGGAGAATTTAAGGTCGGAGAAACCGTAAAAATCGGATACATCGACCAGTCGCATGCCGAAATTGATCCGGAAAAGAATGTTTGGGAAGTAATTTCGGGTGGAAATGAGCAACTTCAAATGGGTGGAAAATTAATCAATTCAAGAGCTTACGTAGCCCGTTTCAACTTTAGCGGAGCCGACCAGGGTAAAAAAACCGGCGTCCTCTCCGGTGGCGAACGCAACCGTCTGCACCTTGCCATGACTTTGAAAAGCGAAGCCAATGTGTTGCTACTTGACGAACCGACCAATGATATTGATATAAATACCCTCCGCGCATTGGAAGAAGGGCTGGAAAATTTTGCCGGCTGCGCCGTAATTATTTCACACGATCGCTGGTTTCTCGACCGCGTTGCCACGCATATTCTTGCCTTTGAAGGAAATTCGGAAGTATTTTTCTTTGAAGGAAATTATTCCGACTACGAGGAAAACAGACGCAAGCGTTTGGGCGATGAAGCGCCGAAAAGAATTCGTTACAAAAAACTTTTGGCTTAAATGGAAAATAAACATTTTGCTGTCATCACCGGCGACATTGTAGGCTCGTCAAAACTTAACGGCGAACAAAAACGGCTGATGGTTGAAGCCGTGAAAACCGGATTCGCAAGGGTTCAGGAAATTTCCGGTAATGAAGCTCTTTTAGGTTATTATTTTTTTAGAGGCGATAGTTTTCAGGGTGTTTTAGTCAATCCGAAATATGCTTTAAAGGCTGCTTTAGCCATAAAAACTGCCCTTCGTACCGAATTTCCGCATCAGCGCAAAAAAGAGGCTCTGGATGCACGGATTGCCATCGGAATAGGTTGTGTTGACAATCTTTCTTCAGAAATTCCTGGTACCGGAAACGGAGAAGCATTTCTGCTGTCGGGGCTTACTCTTGATAAAATGAAACCCCGGCAACGTTTAATTATTGTAACTTCCAACTCTGCAATTAACTCCGAACTGGTTGCCGAATGTGCTATGGCAGATGCCATTATTTCTCAATGGGCAGTTCAAAGTGCTGAAGCGGTTTATCTTTCCCTGAAAGGGCTTACGCTGGAGCAAATTGCTGAATCGTCGGGTATTAGCCCTATTGCTGCACATTACCGCCTCGAAAAAGCAGGCTTTTTTGCATTTATGCAATGGGAAAGCAGATGGATGGAATTATTGGATTTATTAAGTCCAGGGACTTAATTTAGCTAATATTAAGTCCAGGGACTTAAAATAATATTTATTAAGTCCAGGGACTTAATTTTTTATTCATAGTAAAAATTTTTTTAATAGACTTAAAAATGGGAGCATTGCCGGATAATGAAATCATATCACTCATTGTAAGGCTTTTGGCTGCGCATTTGTTGGCGGATTTTTACCTGCAACCCACATCCTGGGTTTTAGATAAGAAAAAACACAATTGGGCTTCCGCTGAAATGCTGAAGCATTTAATGGTAATTGCAACAATCAGTTGGATATTTTCCGGTTTTGTTACTGGGATATGGCTGATCCCCATTGCAATATTCGTTTTGGTGCACTGGCTTACCGATAGCTGGAAAAGTAGCCGGCAAGAAACCTCCTTCCTTTTTATTTCAGACCAACTTATTCATATACTTACTATTGTATTAATAGTATACATTTTTAAAAATAATAAAATTCAAACACTTTTCCCACTTTACAGTCAATTTTCAGATATTCACTTCTGGATAATTTTTAGTGGATTTTTACTGGTAGCACATCCTGTCTCGCACCTTATTTATCTTTTTACCAGACAATTTCAAAAAAACCTGGACAACCGGGAAGAACCGGGGTTGGCAAATGCCGGAAAAACCATTGGTATCCTCGAACGCTGGCTTATCCTGATTTTCATTTTTATAAACCAGTTTAATGCCGTAGGTTTTCTGATAGCCGCTAAATCCATTCTTAGGTTTGCCGACATTCGCAATGCCCCCGACCGGAAAATGGCTGAATATATTCTCATTGGTACCATGATGAGTTTTCTTTTTGCTATAATTATCGGAATAACAATTAATTATTTACATAAATTTGAATACTAATACTATGACTCAAATTCCAATTCGCAGTTACGACACCCATCGCCTTGTAAAAAGTGAAGACCTGAACCACCACGGAACCCTTTTTGCCGGACGAAGTGCCGAATGGTTTGTAGAAGCCGGTTTCGTAGCCGCATCCAGCCTTTTAAATCCTAAATATTTGATTTGCTTAAAAATACACGGGATGAAATTTTCAAAACCGGTTTTACCAGGTGAAACAGTGTGTTTTACAAGCAAAATAGTTTTTGCCGGACGAACCAGCTTAGTTGGCTATATCAGAGTAACGCTTATAAATAAACCAGAACAGGTTTTGGTTCACGGCTTTGTTACTTTTGTTCATGTTGACGATAATACCCGTCCACAACCTCATAATATTGAAATGCTTGCAGTTACTGCTGAAGATATTGATTTACAGCAAAAAGCAATTGCATTAAAAAACGAATCAGGCAGAAAATGATAAAAATCAATCAGGATTTCCTTCAAAAAACATCCGATCAAGCTAAAATTTCTCCGCGAAAGCGGATGAATTATAATTATCATCCAACGTATGAAGATGGTTTTCAACGGTTTTTAAATGCTATGGAACCCGGATCCTACATTCGTCCGCATAAGCACGAAAATCCCGACCGCGACGAAGCGTTCATTGCCCTTCGCGGGAAAATGCTGGTTATTGTTTTTAATAATGACGGAAGCATTAAAAATCATTGCATTATATCTCCTGACGGAGAAAATGTCGGAGTTGAAATTCCTGCCCGTACGTTTCATACCGTGCTTTCGCTCGAGGAAAACTCGGTAGCTTATGAAGCCAAAGAAGGTCCGTATATCCCTAAAAATGATATTAATTCCGCTCCATGGTCGCCGCCGGAAGGCACTCCGGAAGCGGAAATCTATCTGAAGCATCTTTTACAACAACTTCACCTTGCCTGAAACAAGGAAATTCCTGTACCTTTGCACACCTAATTTTTACGGCATTGTTTTCTGGTTTATCCGGAAATAATGCTGATTTTTAAATTTTTATATAATGGCACAAAAACCGTCCATCCCCAAAGGAACCCGCGACTTCTCCCCCATGGAAATGATGCGCAGGAACTATATTTTCGATACAATCCGTTCTGTTTTTAAACTTTACGGCTATCAGCCCATAGAAACTCCGGCGATGGAAAACCTTTCTACCCTGCTGGGAAAATATGGAGAAGAAGGGGACAAACTTCTTTTTAGAGTCCTGAATTCCGGTGATTTCCTGCAAAATTTGCCATTGAATGACAATCAGTTGCCAACAGCAAATAAACTTGCCCCTTTAATTTCTGAAAAAGGTTTGCGCTATGATCTTACCGTGCCTTTTGCACGTTATGTGGTTCAATACCGGAACGATATTACTTTTCCTTTCAAACGTTACCAAATTCAGCCCGTTTGGCGTGCCGACCGTCCGCAAAAAGGCCGTTACCGTGAATTTTACCAATGCGACGTGGATGTGATCGGTAGCGATTCGTTGCTTAACGAAGTTGAACTGATCCAGATCATTGATGCTATTTTTTCTGCTTTACGGATAAACGTAAAAATTCTTATCAACAACCGTAAAATCCTTGCCGGGATATCCGAAGTAATAGGAGAAGCTGCAAAAATCACCGACATTACCGTTGCGATTGACAAATTGGATAAAATTGGCGCCGAAAATGTGAATACGGAACTGGCAGAAAAAGGCATTCCTGCCGAAGCCATAGAAAAGTTGCAACCCATTCTCAATCTTCAGGGAAACACAGCAGAAAAGCTTGAAAAACTGCAAAAACTGCTTGAAAATTCAGCTACCGGATTGAAAGGAATCGAAGAAATGAAAACCGTGTTCGGATATTTCAACCAGTTGAACCTTACAGCCGAAGCCGAACTTAATCTTACCCTTGCCCGCGGATTGAATTATTACACAGGCGCTATTATCGAGGTAAAGGCGATGGATGTTCCTATGGGAAGTATTTGTGGCGGTGGTCGTTACGACGATCTTACCGGAATTTTCGGTCTTCCTGGCGTTTCCGGTGTAGGCGTTTCCTTTGGTGCCGACAGGATTTACGACGTTATGAACGAGCTAAATCTCTTTCCAGAAAATAAAGAAGTTAGCAGCCAGGTGCTTTTGGTAAATTTTGGCGCCAAAGAAGAAAAATATTGCCTGAATGTAGCCACACAATTGCGTCAAAAAGGTATTAATACAGATATTTATCCAGAATCAACAAAAATAAAAAAGCAAATGGCTTATGCTGATGCAAAAAATATACCTTATGTTATCATCATAGGGAGCGAAGAAATGAAAAGTGGAATTCTTACACTTAAAAATATGATTACCGGTAAGCAGGAAAATCTTTCCGAACAAGAAATTATCCAGAAATTAATCTGTTAATTGTCTTTTTATTTTAAATTAATAACCTTTTAATTTTAAATTAATGCAAAATATTCATTATATTTCTGTCGAAACATTGCAATTTGAAACCATCGAAAAAATCATAAAACAACATTTTCAACTGCAACTCACGGAAGATTCAAAACAAAGAATAGAAAAATGCCGCAACTACTTAGATAAAAAAATGGAAACCTCATCCGATCCCATCTATGGAGTAAATACCGGATTTGGTGCTCTTTGCGAACATAAAATTTCTAAGGATGAGCTTTCTGCACTTCAACGTAATCTGGTGATGTCGCATGCCTGCGGCACTGGTGAAGAAGTTCCGCAGGAAATCGTAAAATTAATGCTGTTGCTTAAAATACAATCACTTTCATATGGTAATTCAGGCGTTCAGCTAAAAACTGTTGAGCGTTTGATTGACTTTTTCAACCACGACATCCTTCCGGTAGTTTATCAGCAAGGCTCGCTTGGGGCTTCTGGTGATTTGGCGCCTCTGGCTCACCTCTCTCTGCCTTTACTCGGTCTTGGAGAAGTTTATTTCGAAGGGAAAAAACAGCAAAGTGCTGCCATTTACCAAAAATTTGGTTGGAAACCAATTGTATTACAATCAAAAGAAGGACTTGCATTGCTAAATGGCACCCAGTTTATGAGTGCTTACGGCGTTTATTGCTGCCTTCGTGTTTTCAAACTCTCGCGCCTTGCCGACATCACCGCCGCAATTTCGTTGGATGCCTTTGATGGTTTAATAGAACCTTTTCATCCTCACATACAGCAGATAAGACCTCATTATGGCCAAATAAAAACAGCAAGACGCTTCCGAAATATTTTAAGTGGCAGCGAACTTATTTCAAGACAAAAAACTCACGTTCAAGATCCCTATTCATTCCGTTGCATCCCGCAGGTGCATGGAGCTTCCAAAGATTCAATTATTTACGTTGCTTACGTTTTCCGAAACGAAATTAATTCCGTTACCGACAACCCTACAATATTTCCGGAAGAAGATTTAATAATTTCAGCCGGAAATTTCCACGGGCAACCATTAGCTCTTGCCTTTGATAATCTTTGCATTGCAATGGCAGAGCTTGGAAATATCTCTGAACGACGCACTTATCAGCTAATTTCAGGAAAACGAGGTTTGCCGCCTTTTCTGGTTGCCAAACCAGGATTGAATTCCGGATTCATGATTCCGCAATACACTGCTGCATCAATAGTTAGCCAAAACAAACAGCTTTGTACCCCGGCTTCGGTTGACTCTATCGAATCTTCAAACGGGCAGGAAGACCACGTAAGCATGGGAGCCAACGCCGCTACCAAGGCTTTCCGCGTGCTGGAAAATCTGGAACGTATTCTTGCTATTGAATTTTACAATGCCGCACAGGCTTTGGAATTCCGGCGTCCGGCTAAAACATCTCCCTTCCTCGAAAATTTTTTGGAAAAATATCGTAAAATAGTTTCATTCATTGATAATGACAAAGTTATGTATAACGATATTCGGCTAACCGTTGATTTTCTGAAAAATGTAGAATTGCAACTCCCCGAAGAAGAACCCGACCGATACGAACTTTGGACAAAACTCGGACAATTTTAAGTTTTTTCTTTCGTCGAATTTAATACCTTTGCAGCATAATTCTATTCAATAACTTCTTAATAAAGTAAGTATGACTCAAACTATGAACTCCGGCTTAGCTATGCAGCTTGAAGATAAGTACGGAGCACACAACTATCATCCGCTGCCGGTAGTGCTTTCCCGTGGAAAAGGACCCCTGGTTTGGGACGTAGAAGGCAAACAATATTACGATTTTCTTTCAGCATATTCAGCCGTAAACCAAGGACATTGTCATCCTAAAATAATTAAGGCAATGGCTGACCAGGCTCAGGTTTTAACTCTTACTTCAAGAGCTTTTTACAACGATTGCCTTGGTCCTTATGAAAAGTTTATTACCGAATATTTCGGATATCAGCGTGTTCTACCAATGAATAGCGGTGCAGAAGCCGACGAAACCGCTCTTAAACTTACCCGCAAATGGGCTTATAAAGTTAAGGGAATTCCGCAAAATGAAGCAAAAATAATTGTTTGCGAAAACAACTTTCATGGTCGTACAACTACCATAATTTCTTTTTCAACCGACCCGGATGCCTATTCCGATTACGGTCCTTTTACTCCCGGATTTATCATTATTCCTTACAACGACATTCCTGCCCTGGAAAAGGCACTTCAAGACCCCAATGTTGCAGGTTTTCTTGTTGAACCTATTCAGGGTGAAGCCGGTGTGTTTGTTCCCGACGAGGGCTACCTGGCTAAAGCTTCTGCTCTTTGCAAAGCAAAAAATGTTCTTTTTATTGCCGACGAAGTTCAAACCGGTATTGCACGTACCGGCAAACTTCTTGCCTGCGACCACGAAGGCGTTCGCCCCGATATTTTAATTCTTGGGAAAGCCCTTTCGGGCGGAACAATGCCTATTTCAGCAGTTCTTGCCGACGACGAAATTATGCTGACAATAAAACCCGGTGAACATGGTTCAACTTTTGGGGGTAATCCTTTGGCTGCGAAAGTTGCCATTGCTGCCCTCGAAGTTGTTAAAGAAGAAAAACTTGCCGATAAAGCCGAATATCTTGGAAATATTTTCAGAAAAGAAATTCGCAAAATCAAAAGCGATATGATTGAATTGGTTCGCGGAAAAGGTTTGCTGAATGCTGTGATTATCCGCCCCAGAAATGGCAAGGAAGCATGGGATATTTGTTTAAAAATGCGCGACAATGGTGTGCTGGCTAAACCTACTCATCAGCATATTATCCGTTTTGCCCCTCCTTTGGTAATTAGTGAAGAACATATTCTCGATGCTGTGGAAAGAATAAAACAATCAATTATTTCTTTCGAATAATTAAAAAAAAGCCGGTCTTCAAAAAGAAGCCGGCTTTTTTCCTGAATTAACCAAACTACAACTTATTTTTGCATTGTTTTTTCAAAACGACTGCTTACAACAGTCCAATTTACTACATTCCAGAAAGCATTCACATAATCAGGACGACGATTTTGGTATTTTAAATAATATGCGTGCTCCCAAACATCGAGAGCAAGTAGCGGAGTTCCTTTTTTGTCGGCAATATCCATCAATGGATTATCCTGGTTGGGGGTGGAAACCACCTGTAAATCTTTATTTTCATCAAGAATCAGCCATGCCCAGCCACTTCCAAAACGGGTTTTGGCGGCTTCTTCAAACAGTTTTTCAAACTCTTCTAACGAACCAAATCGTTTGATGATGGCTTCCTTCAACTCAGTAGAAATTTCTCCATTTTCCCCCTTTGGAGCCATATTTTCCCAAAACAATTTGTGATTGTAATATCCGCCGCCATTGTTCCTGACTGCTACCGGATATTTACTGATATTGGCAAAAATATCTTTAATGCACATGTTTTCAGCTTCTGTTCCTGCAATTGCTTTCATAAAATTATCATAATAAGCCCTGTGGTGCTTGGAATAATGGATTTCCATGGTCGTTTTATCAATGTAAGGTTCCAGTGCATCGTAGGAATAAGGCAATGTCGGAAATTCAAATTTTGAGGTATTTTCTTTATTTGTATTCATATCGTGATTATTATTTTTAATTGTTTGACATTCAGATTTAGTGATTATCATCAAGGATAATCCGGCTATTATTAACAGACTTTGTAATATGGTTTTCATGTCTTAATTTAGATTTTGTATAAATAACATTACATTTAACAGATTGTTCAACGAGTATTCATAATATTTTTTGATTATTGCAACTTCTTAACTTTGCTATGAAAGCCAGGCTGCTTTTATTTTCTTTATCCATATTCTGCTTCTTTGGTAATCTTTCCGCACAACAACGTTTCAGCGGATGGAATGCCGAACTAAGGGGAAATTACGGTTTTATTATGCAGCATCATTACAATATGGGTGTTTACACCAATCATCATTTCCCTTCGTTTGAGGCAAGTTTTTTCAAGCAAAGCAGCGGAAAGCAATATTGGCAACAACTTTACCGCTATCCCTCCTACGGTTTCGCTTGTTTTTATTCATCACTTGGCAGTACACGCGAATTGGGAAATGTTTACGCCCTTTATCCATTCATGCGATTTCCATTGTTCCGAAATAATATGTTTCAACTCGATTTTCGACTTGGCTTTGGCGCCGGTTATTTCACAAAAAAATTCGACAGAACCGAAAATTATAAAAACCTGGCAATAGGCTCAAATGTAAATGCATGCATTAGTTTTATGTATGATATTGCTTACAATATTAATCCGAATTGGAAAGCATCGCTCGGAGTTTCATGGACGCATTTTTCAAACGGAACTATGATTAGCCCTAATTACGGAATAAATCTGCCGATGGCAAGTGCAGGAATCGTCTATAAATTGAAACCCACCAAATTCATCAAAAGAGATAAGCAGTTTTTTGATAAAAATTGGATTTTTAATCTTGAAGCTGCCACAGGGTTAAAACAAATCGAGGAAAATTACGATTACAACTACAAGATTTTCTACTTTTCATTTAAAGAACTGTATTACACTTCCCCTAAACATGCTTTTGGCTTTGGGCAGGATATTGGGTACGACGAAAGCGATAAAATTTTGCTTCAACTCGATGGAAGGGAAAATGTTTCGGATAAAGATTTTATAAACTGCGGCATCAGTGCAATACACCGTTGGGACATCGGCAGATTAAAAATTGACTTTTCGTTGGGCACTTACCTTTTCCGTACCGAAAAAAGCGATGCCAATGTTTATGATAAACTCGCAATTAAATATCAGTTTTATAAAAATTTTGAAACATTTATTTTCCTTAAATCACATTATGCCAAAGCTGATTTTATGGGTTGGGGAATTGGGTGGAGCCTGTAAAATAATTTGAGATTTTAGAATGCAGAAATCAGATTTAAATTTATGAATGCAGATTATAGATTTCCAATATTAAAGAATAGATTTCCATCCGTTTTCAAGATGTTTTTGTTAATTCTTTTTTTAGCATCCTGCTCGGATGATAATTGTGATTGCCTTAATGGAAACGGTGTTGTAGTAACAGAAAACAGAGTATCCGGCAATTTTAATACCTTAAATATCAAGGGTGATGTGGATGTTATTCTCGTTCCTTCCGATAGCACTTTCCTGAAAGTGGAAACAGGAATCAACCTGATGGATAACATTAAAACATATATAACTGACAGTATTTTATACATTAAAAACGAAACTTCCTGCAACTGGCTTCGCAGTTTTGACAATAAGGTAAAAATATTTGTAGCCATAAAAAACCTTAGTCATATCACCTTCCGCTCAAACGGAAAACTGAGTTGTGCCGATACTTTACGAATGCCGGTTTTAAAAATAAATGTCTGGGACGGCTCAGGAAGTATTGCCCTTAAAATGAATAACTATGCAAATTATGTTGCAATGCACATCGGGGCAGTTGACATAACTTTAAGTGGCAAAAGCAGTCAGCTATATTTGTATAATGCCTGTTACGGACCATTTTTTGGC
>JALOCA010000008.1 GCA_023227965.1 Lentimicrobiaceae bacterium
CAAGGGGCAAAACTTACTACATTAAGATTTCTATACGTAATTGATAAGAATACAAAGACAGCAATTACAGTGACTACAGAAAAAATGCAGGAATTTTTAAAGGAACGAAATGATTTATTGACACAATTCAATAATGAAAGCAAGAAAGATGACGAACAGGTTTTCATTAAATATCTGAAACTCCTTAATGAAAATTAATGACCAATGTATTCTAAAAAACAGGTGCTAACAGCGTATTTATTGTATTTGGGCTGATGACGCATTTGGAGTTCTTAACGCTTTTTGGTAGCTTTACTAACGTGGGACAAGAAAACGTTTCAAACTCCCAAACACAACAAATACGCGAACCGTTAGGTGTTATTGAAAACAGACAAAATCTACAACATGAAAAAACTCATAAGTATTCTAATTATTTTAAGTTTCGTTAGTTGTAATAGGAAACCTAATTGTTCCTATAAAATACCGATTGACAAAAATGATGGTTTGAAAGTATCAACACTTGAAGAACACAACTTAGACAAAAAGGCATTTGAGAAAATAAATAGCGATATATGCAAAGGGATATACGGAAACATCCACAGCGTACTGCTTATTCACAACAATGACCTAATCATAGAGCAGTATTATAATGGATGGAAAAGTAATGAACTTCATTTTTTAGCTTCTACAACAAAAAGTTTCAGTGCAATTATGACCGGCATTGCAATAGAACAAGGAAAAATAAAAGATGTAAACCAGAAAATGCTTGACTTCTTTCCAGAGTATTCTTCACTTGCAGAAGATACTTTAAAAAGTCAAATAACGATTAGAGATTTACTGACCAATACATCTGGTTTTAAATGGAACGAGCAATCACTACCTGTTAATGACCCCAATAATATGGGCGTGCAAATGGATAAAATGGATAATTGGTTGAAAGCATCACTGGAATTACCAATGGACACCATCCCAGGAAACAAATATGTATATAGCGGACCTAACAATATTATTATTGGTGAAATAATTAAGAAATCAACTGGACAGAATATTGCGGAATATACGGAAGATAATCTTTTCAAACCTCTTGGAATAAAAGATTACAATTGGTTTTCTAAAAATGGAATTTATGATGTTGGTGGTGGCCTAAAACTCAAATCAAGGGATATTGCTAAATATGGATTATTATACCTGAATAAAGGAAAATGGCTTGACAAACAGATTGTATCATCAGAATGGATGGAAGAAATATTTAATCCATTTATTGAAATCAGACATCCTTTATACAGTTGCTTTCAATGGCAAATGGTAAAAACAGAATACGGATTTAATTCTTGGTTTATTCCAGGAGATGGAGGACAAATCATAAATATTGTTCCAGATTTAGATTTAGTAATTGTAATAAATGCGGACAACAGAAAGATTCCGAAAGAAAAGCGAACACCTTTAGAGTATTTAATTAAGGATCTAACGAAAATACATCCCAAACTTAAAAATGAATAACAACAACACCTAACAATGTATAAAAATAATAGCCGAGATAGTAGTAAATTCAAGGATTGTAGCCCGCTTCAACTTGTGTGTAACTTTATAGGTAATCGCCCGCAATCCGCTACGTTTCATACCGCCAAACGTTGTAGGCTATTGAAAAACTCATACAAAATAATAAATTAACTAAATGACAACATTAATAGTAGGTGCGAGCGGCGCAACAGGAAAACATCTGGTAGAACAATTGTTGAATATGGGACAAAAAGTCAAGGTGATAGTACGTCCTACTGTAAAAACAACTGACACTTGGATAAATAATGACAAAATAACAATAATCAAAGCCAATATCTCAGAGATTAGTGTGGATGAAATGATGAATTATTTAACTGATTGCCAGTCAGTAGCTTCTTGTCTTGGTCATAATATAACTTTAAAGGGTATTTTTGGAAAGCCTAGAAAATTAGTAACTGATGCCGTTAAACTGCTTTGTATGGCAATTCAAAAGAATTCACCTGATAAACCAATCAAGTTTGTGTTGATGAACACAACTGGTAACAGGAATAGAGATTTAAATGAACCCATTTCGATTGGAGAAAGAGTAGTAATGGGGTTAATCCGCTTACTTGTACCACCACAATCAGACAATGAAAAAGCAGCAGATTTTCTGAGAGTGAATATTGGGCAAAAAAATGAATTAATTGATTGGGTAGTGGTACGACCAGATACATTAATTGACGAAGATAGCTCGACCGGATACGAGTTATATGCTTCACCTATAAGGAGTGCACTTTCTAATCCTGGAAAAACCAGTCGAATTAATGTTGGAAATTTTATGTCTAGACTAATCGTTGACAATGACTTGTGGGATAAATGGGAAGGGCAAATGCCTGTAATTTATAATAAAGAAACTTAGTTGAATGAAATCAACAGCCTACAATAAATAAAACTTCATGTGGTATGCAGTGCCCGGCATGAAGTTCCGGTTAAACCGGGATTCCACTCGGAACATGGCGTTGACCTGCGCTATATACAGTCCATGCCGGGACATGAGAGCAGCAAAACCACTGAAGTATATACCCATATTACCACTAAAGGTTTCGATAAAATAAAAAGTCCATTAGAAAATTTGGATATTTAAAATATTTTTATATTTGTAAGCGAAAAACAATAGATAAATGCGAAATAACTGCCATATGGTGGTTACACAGTCGTTGGGCGTCATATTTATAAACGCTACTGCTAAAAATATTGAGTTAATTTTAATGCTCTAATATTATGAAATGGTACAATCTTATTTCATGTTTTTTTTTAGGTGTATTCTTAGTAAATTCAATACCTCATTTTTTTCATGGAATGTCAGGTGATTATTATTCTACACCATTTGCTAGTCCCCCATTTAAAGGACTATCTTCTCCATTTTTGAATATCATCTGGGGATTGATAAATTTGTTATTATGCCTTTTTTTGTATATTGCATCTAAGATATCCATTACAAACAAATGGACAATAATAATATTTGGAATAGGTTTTATTACAATGTCAAGTTTTGCATTTTTATATAAAAGATAAACAGTAGAATCGAAGACTTTAAAACTTAGGTTTATGATAAAAAATTATTATTATTTGATAGTAGGAGTTTTAGCGATTCTTTTTGCATTCACTCACGCAATAAATGGACAGACAACAGTCTTACCAGTGCTCAATGTAGATACTATTGATATAAACACTAGAACTGTATTTTTTTATGTCTGGCACATTATTACTATTGAAAACTTTATTTTTGGAATGGCATTTATTTTTATGGCATTTTATAAAGATTTATCAAAAGTAAGATTTGCCGCATGGATGATTGGTATTATTATGATTGCCCGCTGGATAGTAATTTCCGGGAGCATGGTTTTTAAAAATAAAATTGGTCTTGGAGACATTTTAATAGATACAATTGCTATTATGATTGTTGTTGTGTTAATAATTTTAGGGACAAGAGTAAAGAATAAGATTTCTGAATGAGTATTGGTAGAAATATGATATATAAAATGATAATAAGATTTGAGATTACTTAAAGTTTTAAATAAAGCTACTTTTATGTGATTGGAATAAAATACTAACGCCCAACAAATGGTATAGTGCATGCGGGTTTCAGAGGTTTGCGAAGCTTTTTGGCTCGTAAAAAAGTCGGTGTAAACTGATAAGAAAGTAGCTTCGTAATCCCGCACGGCACCATACCATCAGCCGTTGGCTGTAATGTTCAAAAACCACACAACGATAAGATTATGAGACTTATAATTGTTTCTATATTAACTGGATTAATTCATTTTAATGGATTTTCACAGATGGATTATAAAAGGATTATGATTTCAAAAGATATTGAGTTGATTAAATTGTCGGAAAACGCATATGTACATGTTTCTTATACGGATTTGCCTAATTTCGGTCGGTTCCTTTCAAACGGATTGATTTTTATAAATGGTAACGATGCTTTTCTGTTTGATACGCCGGTTACAGATTCATTAACTATGGATTTAGTTTCATGGATAAAGGACTCAATGAAATTAAAAATTGTCGGATTTGTACCAAACCACTGGCATGTTGATTGTATGGGAGGATTGGGATATTTACAAAATCAAAAAATAGAATCTTATGCAAATCAAATAACAATTGATATTGTAAAGACTAAAAAATTACCAATTCCAACACATGGATTTAAGGATTCGTTGCAATTGCAGCTTGGCGATAAATTGATTAAATGTTATTATTTTGGTGCAGCTCATTCACTGGATAATATTGTTGTTTGGATTCCTTCAGAACAGATTTTGTTTGCTGGTTGCATGATTAAAAGTGCCGACTCAAAAGATTTAGGAAATATTGTCGATGGGGATTTAATAGCTTATCCAAAAACAATTGATAAATTAATTGATAGATTTCCAAAGGCTAAAATTGTAATTCCAGGTCATGGACAATTTGGCGGATTTGAATTGATTAAACATACAAAAGAATTGACGACTAAATGATTGAAAAATAAAACACTACAGCCAATAAATAGGACTTCATGTGGTACGCAGTGCCCGGCATGAAGTTCCGGTTGAACCGGGATTCCACTCGCAACATGGCGTTGACCTGCGCTATATACAGTCCATGCCGGGACATGAGAGCAGCAAAACCACTGAAGTATATACCCATATTACCACTAAAGGTTTCGATAAAATAAAAAGTCCATTAGATAATTTGGATATTTAAAATATTTTTATATTTGTGAACAGAAAGCAATAACTAATCACGAAATAACCGCCATAATGGTGGTTATACACTCGTTACCGCCAAGTGTAAGGAGACAGACAACGACATAGAGAAATTGAAAAGTAAACCATTGTGAAAGGACAGAAAAACGAAATATTGACAAGACCAGAAAGCCGACACTCAAGCCGACCCGATGTTTTTTATTTTTTTCCCACCGCACATTTTTTAAAACAATTTCCGACCCACATTGCACACATTGCCAAAGCCCCACGAGCTAACGCTGAAACCAAAGCTTTGCCAAAGAGTGCAATTTTGCCATATTTGTTGAATCATTTAATAGTTATTAAATAATGTCAGATTTTAAGGATATATTATTACGTCAATTTCGTATTGACTTATTCGAAAGAGAAAAGAATCCCATTTCAGCTTTATATAAACTGAAATATAATTATGATTATTCAGATATATGTTTTATAGTTGATAATCTTAATTCAAACAACAAAATTGAGCAATTAATATATGGGTGTACAACTCCCGAAACAATTAGAAACTTAGGTGATACACAAGTTATTTTTGGAGATTCAAATGATGAGCTTGAAAAAGAAATTAACTGGGCTTTACTTTCAGTTAGGAAACACGATGAGAAACTAAATTTTTTCATAGAACTTAAATCTATTTATGAGAAATCCTTACTAGTTGGTGATTATAAATTAGCTGAAAGCACGTTAAGTAGAATTGAAAATGAGATATGCGTATCATTATGGGGAATAGAACAAAGATTTGTAATAATCGAATTACAGAAAGGTCTTAAGGAAAATACAAACTTTTTAAATGAAATTAATGAACAAAACAAAAAATGGTTTATAAAATATTTTTCTCATTTCTATAGCATCAAGGCTGAAAAAGAATTATCTGTAAATCAATATCAGCTTGCATTAGCAAGGCTTTTATTCAAATACTATGAAAATAAAAAACATGTTGACTTAAGCTATTATAATTTTAAACTTAATTTTTTAGAAGAAGTATCTATTGAATATCTGCCAATTTTTCTTACAGTTGAAGGTTACCATTCAATAATTGACAGGTACATTACGCTGCAAAGAATTTTTCAGATCGAAGTTCTTAAAAAGGATAAGGATAAAAAAAGCATGATTGATAGTAGGTTATATTATTTATCCAAGAAAATTAGTGACCCTTTAATAAACAAATTAAGATTTATTCATGGTACTGAGTTCGAGTATAAACTAGAGTTAACACAATTTGACTATAAAGCTATAAAGGCAATTGATGAATATAGCAGAGGTAATTATATTATAGCAGAAAAACTTTTATATGACTGCATATGCGTAAAGCCATTGGCAATTGAATTATATGACTTATATGTTAAAACACTAATAGTTCAAAACAAGCCCTTACAGTCTATTGGCAAGAACAACGATTCATATCAAAATAGGATACTTAACGATTTTTATAACATACTTTTAAAAGAAAACAATGTGAATGAAAGTCTAAACGACATTAGAAGAATTGCGTACAATTTAAGTTCATTCTTTTCTGTATCTTTTTATTTAATGAATTATTATAAAAGTGAGTTGGAAAATAAAGAGGAATGGCTACCAATTTCAATATTAAACTCGAATTTCTTTAATCCTACTTCAATTAAATTGATTGATAAATCAAACATACACTTTGATGACATAGTTAATCAATTTCATTCTTCTGCAACATTTCGCTTACTAGAGTTGCAAAATGAAAACGATATTGAGAAAATAAAGCAGACTGATATGTTTGAAATTCGTAAGAAAATTTTAATAGCAAATATTTTACAAAAAAATAATGATCCCAAAGAAGCCTCAAAGTATTTTTTAGAAATACTTGATAGTAGAGATTTGAAAAATTTTCAACGAGTTTCTATTCTATCGCAATTATATAACTGTAAATTGAAGGAAAAAAAATATGATGATTGCATAAATATATATGTTGAAAATTATCTTACGAATCCGCTATTAGTTACGAAAATTGATACACAATCTTTAAAGAAAATAATTAAAATTGATCGTTTTAAATCAGTATCTCATACTATTAATCTACCTCTATTTTATAAATTTTCAAATGCTGAAGATTACGAAATACATACAGCTTATGAATGCTTTATTTTAATGCAAGATTGCGAAATACCGTCTGAGTATATTGCTAAGCCAAACAGTTGTGATATAAGGAGACAAATAGTATTTTTGGATTCAATTTGCACTTTAGATATATTAAAACATTCTCCATTTATATCAAGTACAAAGCAAAAAATCAATGAAAGGATTACTGTTTGTAAATACTTAGCCGAAATAAATTCTGAATTTAAAGAGGCATATTCCCAAGATGTTGAAGCATTAACTAAAAAACTAATTATTCTCAAAGGGCTTCAAGAGATTGACGAAAGCAAGATTTATGTTAATCAACAAGGGATTATTGATTCAGAAATGAAAAATTTAAAGTCCTTATTTAGCCGTTATCAAGCTATTGGAGAACTTAAATCTGAAAAGAATATTAGTATAGTTTCGCCTTTATATTCAGACAAAGTACTTAGTTACAAATTTTCCGAGAAGGACGATGATTCTGAAAGTGAGTTTTCAAAAGACCCGCAATTTGATATTTACAAAGATATTTTTAATTATATATTAGATAAATTTTTGTTTAGCAATTACGGGTTGCAGCAATATTTAAGTGCTAGGATTAGGCATGGAGTTTTACTTGGAGAAATAAGACCAGAATTTGAAATTCTAAATCTAATAACTGAAAAGGAAAAAGGTGTTGACTTATATAAACCCAACAAACACTGGAATTACTTATTTAACATGTTTGGAGAGGAAAAAAGTCTACGATGTCAAGAACATTTAGCAAACTTTTCTAATGAGGTTGACATGCTAATTAACGATGAAATTCTTTCAAAATATCTACAAATTAAAATTGAAGATAAAAATACAGATGGTTGGCTAGATTACATATTCAGTGATACAATTTTGCAAGTGTCCTATGTTCTATTCAATATAAACAGCAATTTGAATCAACTTATTGACGGTGTATTTGAGTTACTTTGGGAAAGGACTAACGAAAACTTAGAAAAAATACGACTTATTATAAATAATGAGATTAAAGAACAATTTTTTGCTTTAATATTTAAATTAGAGAATAATATTGAAAACGTTATAGGTCGCCACTCATCGGAGATATTTAATAATTTAACAGAGGCTCGGATTAGTATTGAAAACAAATTAAATAAAATTGCAAATTGGTTCAATATAACGGAAAGCAATATATCTGATTTCGATTTTAGTAAAATTGTAGATGTTAGTGTTGAATGTACATTAAATACGAATTTAAATAAATCTTTACAACCAAATGTCACTCTAGATTGTTCTTGCGAATTTAAAGGTTGCTTTTTCCCACCATTAGTTGATTTGCTGAGAATATTCCTGGAGAACGCATTAAAACATTCCGGATTTGAAAAAGGTGAAATTCCAATTAACATTATTGTTGTTGAAAAAGATGATAATTTAAATATTAGAATAGAAAACCCTTTGCATAAGTCAATAAATATTGACTTATTAAAGTCTAAAATATGTTCATTTTCATTAGACCTTAATAAGTCAATGTATGAAGATCGGTCTGGTTTTCATAAAGCAATGAGAATAATCAAATCGGATTTAAATAATTATTCAAATAATATGACATTATCACTTGATAATGATACTCAATTCGTAGTAGACATAACTATTAACAAAATAAATATTGTTGTATGAAAGTTTTGTTTATAGAAGATAACGAACACAAAATAAAGCAGGTGCTTTTATTTTTCGAGATTAATTTTCCTACTATTGAAGTAGTCTTGAGGAAATCATATAATTCGGGATTGCGAGAGTTAATAAAAAAGAATGATTTTGATTTGATTTTATTAGATATGAGCCTTCCAAATTATGATATTTTGCCTGGCGAATCTGGAGGTGATTTTGAAAAATATGCTGGCAAATATCTATTAAATGAAATGTATAGAAGGGAAATAGACACTAAAGTTCTCGTAATAACCATGTACTTAAATTACGTGGATGAAGAGTTTACAAGCGAATTAAAAGATTCCTTTCCAAATTATCTAGGAGTTGTTTACTTTAATATTAAAGAACCTGATGGTTGGAAAAATGAAATATCCTCAATAATTGAAAAATTGGTAAAATGATAAATATAATCGTAGTCGAAGACAATCCTAATAAAAAGGAGAAGATTAGGATGTTAATTGAGAATAGTATTGATATTCCTAAAGAGAATATTGATTATGCTCCAAATGTTAATTTTGCAAAGAGGTTGATTTATAAAAAATCATATGACTTAATGATTTTAGATCTTGTCTTGCCTCTTGACAATGATGAAATTCCAAAACCAGAAACAGGGTTAGGGTTTTTAGACGATTTGCATTCAAGTCCTCAAATTAAACCGATTATTCATATTGTTGGTTTAACTGAATTTTCAGATTATATTGAAAAATACAAAAATAAATTTGGCGATTATCTTTGGCACTTAATAAACTACAAGGCAGAGGAATCTGACTGGCAAGAGAAACTTAAAAATATTTTGTATCATTTAATTAAAACTAAAAAGGAGTTTTTGTCAAATGAAAATATTAAATATGATTATGATATTGCAATAATAACCGCTGTAAGCAAAGAAAAAGATGCTGTACTAAAATTAGATGCTGATTGGTCAAAAATTTCAATATTAAATGACTCAACATCATATTACCAAGGTGTCTTTGCTAGAAATGAAAAAAAATTAAAAGTAGTTTCGGCTTGTACACCCCAGATGGGAATGAATGCTGCGGCAACATTGTCAATGAAATTAATATACAATTTTCGCCCTCGATATTTAATTATGGTTGGAATTTTAGCAAGTACAAAAGAAACAGCCACACATGGTTATGGTGATATTATTGTAGCTGACCAGTCATGGGATGGTGGAGCTGGCAAGATTACAGAAGATAATGAAGGAAAACCATTCTTCAAGCCAGGTGCAAATTATTTAGCCTTAGATGCAGATTTAAAAGAACGCATTTTGTCTTATCAAGGCAACAAAATTCTTTCACAAATTCGGGATAATTGTCAATTTAAGAAACCTAATACAATATTGCAACTTCATGTTGGACCTGTTGCTTCTGTTGCTGGTGTAACAGAAAATAGAGAAATTGTTGAGGAGTTAGAAAAACATCAAAGGAAGATTATTGGAATTGAAATGGAAACCTACGGAGTTTTTTACAGCGCCAATAATTGTTCTAACCCTAAACCAAAGGTTATTTCGATAAAGTCAATTTCTGATTTTGCAAATACCGATAAAAATGATATTTATCAAGAATATGCTTCTTATACTAGTTCAGAATTTATGTATCAGTTCGTTTTAAATGAATTATAATATACCTATTTGCAAGCACATTGCCATAGCCCCACGAGCCAACGCTTCAAACAAAGCTTTGTCAAAGAGCTTGCAAAGCCAACGTACCGAGAGAAATTGTTTTAAAAATTTGCCGACACATAAAAAAATAAAAAAACGCGGACACACGAGCTGTCTGAAAAGACAGAAAGTAAAATGACAATGATACGGAAACTGAATAATGACAATGGTTTACAAGACTGGAAGACAGAACACCAGGCGGTAACAGGCGGTATATTTTATTGCCGAGTTACTGCGGGTTTCAACGTTTCTGCATCTAATAAACTTTCGTGTAACTTGACAGGACAGTGCTTCGAAATCGGCAACAAAAACATACCGCCAAACCGTTGGCTGCCATTATCAGAACAATAGGAACCATAGAATAAGAATAAAAATAAAAATAAAAATAAAAAACAAATTCAGAATGAAAAGAATCCTTCTACTGTTCTCCTGCATATCAATGTTGTATGGTGTGAATTTACAAGCACAAGACAGATCAAACAACCTGACAGATGGGGAGAAAGCCTATGTCTTGTCAAAATTTTGTACAGAAGTGAAATATAATTATGTATTCTATAACTATTTGACTTTCGACTGGGACAGTCTCTGTTTGGCCACACTGCCCACACTTTTAGCTACAAAATCTAAGGATGAATATGCTCACGAGCTACAACGCTTGTGTACCAAATTGCAAGACGGACACACTTCCATATATGAGGATAATTCGGATAATAACTTGGATTGGATAAAGCCTTTTCCCATCAAGACTAAACGGATAGGTGACCGCGTTTTTGTAACAACCGTGTTAAGTACCAATTTCCAAAAACAAGGCGTTGAAATAGGAAGTGAAATCATAAAAATAGACGGATTAGATGTTATGGAGTATGTAAATCGCTATAAACGCCCCTACACATCATCATCCACCCCGCAATGGTTGGATTATTCGCCTTATGCAGGCTTTGAACTGACGAAGGAGAAGGGTTCAAAAATATCAAAAATTTCATTTAAAAATCGGGACGGTAAAGCCTTTACAGTTGAAAGCCATCGGAACATAAACTGGGATATAGACGCTAATGCGATATTTGATTATAAAACGATAGAAGGTAATGTGGGGTTGTTGAAAATAAATACCTTCATTGGCAATGACTTTAAAAAAGAATTTGATGCGCTATATCAAAACATCAAGAAAACCGATGCTTTGATTATAGATTTGAGGGATAATATGGGCGGGAACTCTGGTAATGCAGATTATATCATTAGCCATTTGTCCATCACGCCTGCAAAGATGGGCAATTGGAGTAGCCGTATGTACATTGCCGCACATGGTTCGTGGGGATATCCGCAAGAGTGGTATATGGAAACGCCGGATGATTTGACACCCATGAATAAAGAAAATGTATATACCAAACCGGTAATAGTGTTGGTAAATGCCGTGACATTCTCATCTGCCGAAAATTTTTGTGTGACTTTTCGTGGT
Organism: Lentimicrobiaceae bacterium; assembly: GCA_023227965.1. NCBI lineage: Bacteria > Pseudomonadati > Bacteroidota > Bacteroidia > Bacteroidales > Lentimicrobiaceae > Lentimicrobiaceae bacterium. The sequence goes on from JALOCA010000008.1 coordinate 11,648, forward strand.
ATTAAAAGAGGAGAAATTATAGGAACGCCCACAGGAGGAAGCACTGGCAACCCCATCCACATAGAACTTGGTTATGGGATTTTTGCTCAGATTTGTACTAAAAACGAATGGGATGTGGACGGAAATAAGTTTATTGGCGTTGGAATAAGACCTGATGTAGAAGTAAAGGAAAGCGTGGATACATTTTTGAAAGGAAAAGATATGGTGGTAGGGGAAGCATTGAAACAGATTGGAAAGAATAAAAAATAACGGCAGCCAATAAATAAAACTTCATGTGGTACGCAGTGCCCGGCATAAAGTCCCGGTTGAACCGGGATTCCACTCAGAACATGGCGTTGACCTACGCTATATACAGAGTATGTTGGGACATGAGAGCAGCAAAACCACTGAAGTATATACCCATATTACCACTAAAGGTTTCGATAAAATAAAAAGTTCATTAGATAATTGGGATATTTAAATTATTTTTATATTTGTGAACAGAAAGCAATAACTAATTACGAAATAACCGCCATAATGGTGGTTATACACTCGTTAGCGCCCATTTTATGAAGACACTACCAATCATATTGTTGATTTTTTTATCGTGTGATTTGTTCGGTCAGATTGATTCGCGAAAAGATTGGCCAAAATCGATTCAGAACGAGTTTGATTTGATTAAAGATCAATATATAGATACTTTCTTGATTTATTATGCATATTTAGGACCATGGACAAATCTTCCTGATTCATGTAAAGGGATTCCTTCTGTTTGGATACTTTGGAAAAAGGATAAAAACTATAGTGCCCAACAATTATTTTGTGATTCAATTAATAAAGACTCCCGACAAATCACTGACAAATCATTTACTTATTTTCTTAATCATCGGAAAGACTTTAAATTAAAGGACGAATACTTCAAAAAGACTAAGAATTTACCTCCAATGCAAACTGACGGATTGGAAGAATATCTTATTTTTATGACAAAAAAGGAAAATATCATTTTGAATCTTTCTGATTACCAAAGGGCAGACAATAAATGGAATTCTTTAGAGTGGGTTAAAGTGACGATTGAAGCAATAAATTTAACAAAGAATGAATTGAAAATAAAATAAAAACGGGCGCTAACACCGTATAAATTTTATTGGGGTGGAAGTGCTAATTTTAAAGGCATCGCTGCTACTGAAGCTTTGTGTACCTTGATAGTGAAGTGCTCCGTAGCTCCCCAACAAAACTTATACGTGCCGTTGGCGAGTATTTAAAGAAATTACAAATAGGAGAAATAATGAATAGACTTGTTTTAATATTATTATTGATTTCCACACTTAAGATTCAAGCACAACAAACAGAAAATTCAAATATATATTTGATGGACTTTGATTATTTTATCGAAAATCTGATTGCAACGCATCCGGATCCATTTACGGCTTTTGGAAATGAAATCGGATTTTATGGTGAAAAGCAAAAAATCAAGGAAGAAATAAAAAAAATATCTACGGATGATGAGTTCGTTTTTATACTGAACAAGTTTGTTTCCAGACTTGAAGATGGCCATACTTTCATAAATAAATCCTCAAAATCGAAAAACTCTGAAGTAAAAAATCTACCTGTTAGTTTTAAAGTGGCCTCAGATAAATTGTTTGTGCAAAACACTACAAAAGAATATAAATCTCTTATTGGCAAACCTGTAGTTTCAATTAATAATATTCCAATTGACTCACTTCTGGCAAAAGTGAAGCTATATTATCCAACAGAAAATATTTCAGGAAGTTACTTTAACCTAATAAATATCCTCAAAAGTAATGTATCAGCACAAGAGTTTTTTGATGACAATTTAAATACGCTCAAATTGACTTTTAAAGGAGCTGATTCTGTTCAATCCGTTGTAATTTCATATGTTGATACACTAAATTGGCTTACACAAGAATCTTCGGTTACCATTCCCAACCAAAATGGTTGGATAAATTGTTCTATGATTGGGAAAGACAAGAAGATTGCCTATTTTCAATGGAATAGTATGGTCAGTAGGGAATTATTAGAACATATAGTTCAAGAAAACCCCAAAAACATTGAAGGAAGCCTACAATGGATTTATGGAGGTATGTTAAGAGATAAAAGAACTGGCGATGTTAAAAAAGATATAAACCAAATTCCTGCGGTTTATGAGCAATTTTACCTAATGCTACAAGAAATGAAAGTGAAAGGCTCAAAATACCTTATAATTGACTTACGAAATAACAATGGGGGTTATACATCATTAACTGAACCACTGCTTTACATTTTATTTGGTGAAAAATATTTAAATTTTGACTTTAATGCAGAATATATTGTTAAAATGTCGCCTCTCTTTTTGCGAAAATATGGAATCACAATTGACCAATACAACAACAGCAATAATACTGATTACATGATTGGAGATTATATTTCATCAGATTTTGGAAATATTCAAGGTAATTCTCATGCTGAAAAGGTGGAACACGTTGAAAACGGATATTATGGATTCGGTAAGGATTTTGTGAGAAAATCTATCAATCTTAATTGTAAACCGCAAATTGTTATACTTACATCTATCAACACTTTTAGTGCTGCTTATCATTTCACATACTTCCTAAAAAGAATTGGAAATACAAAAATCATTGGAGTTGCACCAAGACAAGCAGGAAATTCATTTATGGAAAGCACACCATTCGAATTACCAAATACAAAAATAACAGGGAGCATTTCAAACTCAGTACAAATTCTTTATAAGAAGGATACAGAGACCGGTAAACTTTTGCATCCTGACTTTGAAATGACCTGGAAGGAGTTTAGTGAATATCAATTTAACAAAGATGCAGAAGTACTAAAGGCTATTGAATTAATTGAGACAGAAAAGATAAACACTCGCTAACATGCGGTATAAGAAATTGCCAATACAGTAGGTTATTCAAGGGTTGTAGCCCGCTTCAACTTTTGTGTAGCTTGATAGGACATCACCCGCAAACGGCAACTTTTCATACCGCCAGCCGTTATGGCGCATAATATTGATTACATAATACATTAATCTCTGAAATTAATTTTCAGCTAACTAATATATAAGATATGGACGAAAAAATTATTTGGAGCATTGGTTTTGTGCTATTTGTGATAATATTATGTATCGTTAAACCTAATATTGGTCGCATTTTTCTTGGTATCTTCTATCTAATAATGGCAATCGGGATAAATATCGTTAATGCGATAACCAATCCACAATCTACGGTTCAAATGGGAGAAGCGTCACTTATAGGATTCTATAGGATAATATTTTCAGAAGTTGTATCAAAGATTCCTGTTCTATTTATATTGGCAATAGCATTATTTCAGATTACTATGGGATTATTGATACTTAACAAGCATAAATATGTAAAGTATGGACTAATAGGCACCTCAATTTTTTTAATTCTTATAACCCCATTTGGTTATATTCAGATACCCTGGTTAGGAATTGCTGCAATACAGTTGTATTTGTTGACAAAAGATTTTGATAAAACCTTTATTGAAATCACAGGTTCGTTATTTCGTCGAGATAAACACTAATAATTACGCGCCAAAATAAATAGGACTTCATGTGGTACGCAGTGCCCGGCATGAAGTCCCGGTTAAACCGGGATTCCACTCGGAACATGGCGTTGACCTGCGCTATATACAGTCCATGCCGGGACATGAGAGCAGCAAAACCATTGAAAATATTTACGCACATAACAACCAAAGGATTTGATAAAATAACAATGTCTGTTGGATGATTTGGATATTTAAATTATTTTTATATTTGTGAACGGAAAGCAATAACTAATCACGAAATAAATGCTATATGGTGGTTATACAACCGTTGGCAGTAATTTTAAAACCACCCATAAAACAAGAATAGACAAGATGAAAAAAGGGATTTTATTTTTAGCAATTTCATTGAGCTTGGGATTGACTTCACTTAAAGCTCAAATTACTATTAGAGAAACTAATATTGTTGAAAAAGCAATTTTTAAACCTAAGCAATTTGATAGTTTGTCAAACATAACAATGCAAAAACACCCAATAGACTACAAAAAATACATTGGTTACAAATTATTTTTTCTACCTAAATCTAAAAATTATAAAACACAGTATAGCTCTGATAATAAGGAAAGAATCATTGATTTCTTATTTTCTAATGATACCACCCAAATAATAAAAGATGGAAAAATTCCTTTTGAAAAAATTACTTTGGCTCAAATTTTTGGAGACCCAAAAAGCCTTAAAGGAGGAGCATTAGAACAATACAATGAAAGAAAGAAAAAATATGAAAATATAGATAAGGCACAAACAAATATTTACATGCCTCATTTCTACCATGAACGAACGGACGAAACTGATGGAACAATTTCTGGTGAAATTGGAACTTTTCCGGATAGTGTATATGGAAAATATTTTACTATTATTGATATTAAGGGTAAAGAACCTTACGGTTCTAAAGAATTTAAAAAATTAGAAGATATTGATTTGGAAGATGGAAGAGATTGGCAATTAAGCCTTAAAATAACTCTAAGAAATGAATCAAATAAAGACACATTGTATTGGATTGTAGACCAAGCAAGATTTATAGGTAATCCGTTTTTTCTTGTTCCTTATTTTGAAAAGCAAAGGAATATTTATTTGAATAAAAATCTTGTGTTGAGATATAGTGATAGAACTAATACTAAACTTGAAAATTTGATAGACGTAAAAACTGGAGCCACAATAAACATCAAATATGGTGAAACTTGGACTTGTTCTGATATTAGCTTTGTTGATTCAAAAGATTCATATTATTTGAAATGTTTTTATTTTCTTAAAAATAATGACAGAGAAGTTAAAATTGAATTAGAAAGTGGTCTAGTAGATGATTATTTTATGCTTGAAACAGAATTTAAAAAACAAGAACTTGAAAAGCAGAAAAAAGAAGAACAACGTCAAAAAGAACAGCAGAAACGAGAAAAGAAAGAACAACAAGAGAAAATTAAGTTTAGAAATGATTGTATTGTAAAATGGGGACAAAAAATGGGCGGATACATTGCAGACGGTAAAGTTGTGTTAGGAATGAATAAAGAAATGTGCATTGCTTCTTGGGGAAGCCCTATTGACATTAATCGAACGATTATAAAAGGACTTATGTCAGAACAATGGGTATATGGTTGGGGAACTTATTTATATTTTGACAACGGTGTGTTAAGTGCAATACAAGATTAAAAACCATTATGATAAAACGAGACGATTACATAAATCTAATTGAAGAAATTAGAAATACAGATAAAAAATCGTTAGATGAGTTTATTGAAAAGGTAATTGAACCTTTACGAAATGAGAATAAAAATTTCATTGAAGTGTTATATAAAGACATTCATTATCTTATTAAAGACATTGATAAAGAAGGCGAAAACAATTTGGTTATTGAGAATGGTGGACTTGTGATTGAAGATGGTGGTTTGAAATTAACGGGATACCAATCAAGATTACATAATTTAGCAATTTGGTTACATATGGAAATTTGCAAAAAACTAATTGAAGAAAGCCCTTTTACTTTTGTTGAAAAAATGGAAAATTTTGAAAGAAACTTTTTAAATAAACCAAATTACACGCCTGAATACAAAGCAAAACTTGACAAAATAAAAAGAAGTTTAAAAAAAGAACGAAAACTTAATTTAGGAGAGAAAGAGAATTTTGGGAACAAGATTTTTGACATTGACAACCTTGAATTAAAACCAAATATTGCTGGTATTGGAATAAATGGGAATAACATAATTAATAAATTTAGAAAAACTTGATAATAGAATAAAAACTACTGCCAATAATAAATAGGACTTCATGTGGTACGCAGTGCCCGGCATGAAGTCCCGGTTGAACAAAATTCATAGGAGTTTTTTTCTATGGAGATAACAATGAGAAAAAGTAGAAGGGAAAAGTATAATCCGAGTAAAACAGGAGGGTTGGTTATTCCGGATTTGGAGTAACCGGTTAATTTCTTTAATGAGTTTTGCCTTTAAATGGTTTGATTTGCTACAAATAGCAAATGTAAAGGCAATAGCCCCGGCTGAGCGCTCCCGATAGTCATAGGGATGTTTTTTCGCTTGGAATATAGTGGAATTGATAATTAAGAAAAATAAAAACAGAAAACTATAAATTATCAAAGGATATGGGCAGGGTTGGGAATTCAGATAAGCGGGGAGCTGCACTATTCTATGACAAAATTCGCCAAATTAATTTTCTTTTTGATTGCTAAAAAATTGGTATTTTTGCATTATGAAAACATTACAAGAAATAAAAAACACTTTGGGTAGTCATAAAATAAGATTGTTTCATGATTATTCATTAAAATCAATGGCAATTTTTGGCTCTTATTCTCGTAGAGAACAAAAAGACTCAAGTGATTTGGATATTCTTGTTGAATTTTCCGACAGAATTGGTGTGAAATTTATTGATTTAGCCGAAGAACTAGAAAATATTGTTGGATTGAAGGTGGATTTAGTTTCAAAAAATGGGATTAAGGAAAAGTATTTAAAATCAATTGATTCAGATTTGATATATGTCTAAGCGTGATACTTTATTGTTGTTAGATGATATGTTGCAATCGGCGCAAAAGATTAAGCGATATACAAAAGACATTGATTATGGTTCATTTTTAGCTGATGATAAGACTATTGACGCTGTAGTTCGGAATTTTGAAATAATTGGAGAAGCTGCCAATCACATTGACCCGGATTTTAGAGATTCAAATCCACAGATTGAATGGAAAAGAATACGCGGGTTTCGTAATCGGATTGTTCACGATTATTTTGGGGTTGATTATGAAATTGTTTGGAGCATTGTAGAAACGTATTTAGATGAAATGATAGATCGGTTGGATACGATATTTGAAGATAATAAAGCCACATAGCCCCGGCTTGAGCGCTCCCGATAGTCATCGAGATGTATTTCTGCAACAAACTATGATAAAAACATACACTAAGCAATTCAATTAGCTAATTAACTAATTAGCTAATTAAAAAATTCTTTCAGATATTTTGGATTTTTTAAAAATTATTATATTTGCGAGGGAAAAAATAAAGAAATAGCCATTTGGTAGTTATAAGGATGTAGGGCAAATGGTAAAAAAGATCGCGTGTGTAACAAATTAAAAGATAATAGATTTATGAAAAAGACTTATTTGTTGATTTTTCTTATAGTACTATTTATTATCAGTTGCTCCAAAGAGGATAATGAATTTCGGTTGTCTGATTTTAGTATACCTACTATAAATGGCTATTATCAAAGAGATTTAGTAGCAAATATTATAGGGATAGTTGGAACTCCAAATGTTCGATTGGGCAATAGTACAGGTTTTAATAATTCAATATATTATTTTTTTTGTTATCCAAATCCGTGTTCCAAAGGTTTATGTGCTATTCATATAAAAGCACCAATAAAGAATGAGATAAAGAAATTATGGATAACTCCGGCTTATTTTAATAATCAGGGTTCAAATAATTCAATAGATTTAAATAATTCTAGTAATATTTTTATAGGAGGTTCCCCGGTATTTCAAACTGAATTTACATCAAATGATTTAACTGTTAATTTATCTCAAATTCCCAATGGTTATTATAGGATTTATTTAAAAGTAAATGGCTATTTATTATACGACAATCTTCTTATTTATAAACTCAATAAATAATAAAATGAAAAAGATAATTATTGTTATCGCATTCTTAACTTTTTTTTCCTCTAACTATTTGTTTTCGCAAACTGACAGAAAAATTGGATTAAGTGGTTCTGTCCAAAGTAGTCAATTTGGAATATCTTTACCTATTTGGTTAGGGGAAAAATTTGTATTAGCACCTGCATTAGATTTTGAATATGCAGAAAAGATAGGAACAGATTTTTCAATAGGTTTAGCTCCTAGGTTTTATTTTAAAAAGGATAAACTATCGCCATATTTTGGTTTGAAATTAGGTACTTTGATAAATATCCCTTCGTCAGATAATACAATAGATTCAAAGACGAAGTATGATTTTATTGGAGGTTTAGCCTTTGGAGCAGAGTACTTTTTAGGGGATAATTTTAGCCTAGGAGTTGAAGCTCAGGGAAATTTTACAAAATCCGATAAAAATTCGAATAGATTTGGAAATTCTGGTGGATTGAACTTTAATACAGCCACAATGATTTTTGCAACGATATATTTCTAAAAACAACTTGCTCTAATAAATAGGACTTCATGTGGCACGCAGTGCCCGGCATGAAGTCCCGGTTGAACAAAATTCATAGGAGTTCTTTTCTATGGAGATAACAATAAGAACGAAATAGTGATGGGTGATGATGATAAACATTTGTATTACAGGATATCTATATTAAAAAGAAATACAGAAAAACGTTTTGAAGTATACCTAACAACAATCGTTAAATTCAAAAATAACTGGGGAAAGATTTACTTTGCATTTATAAAACCATTTCATAAAATGGTAGTTAAGTCCATGTTGAAAAAATTATAAAAAACACGAACAAGCAACAAGATGAAAGAGACAATAAAGTTTGATAAAGTTGCCGATATATACGATTTCTACGTCAATGTTGATTTTGATTTACCTTTTTTCCTAAAAGAGACCGGAGGTGTTAAAAGTGAGATATTGGAATTAATGTGTGGAACAGGGCGGGTATCAATTCCGCTGCTTGAATCCGGAAGACAAATGACCTGCATTGATTATTCAAAAGGAATGTTAGAAGCATTTGAGCAAAAAATTAAAAACAAAAATTATCCGGTCAATTTATTTCAAATGGATATAACAAACCTGGATTTAAATAAAAAATATGGTTTGATAATATTGCCATTTCATTCAATAACTGAGATAATAGCAACTGAATTGCAGATAAAAGCATTACAATCAATCTCCTTACATCTTGACAAAAACGGAATTTTTATTTTAACACTTCAAAATCCCAAAACCCGACTAAAATTAGCAGACGGGATCCTAAGGACAATGGGAAAATTTCCCATTGGTAAAAATAGACAAATGATTATTTCATATATGAATCAATACAGCGAATCAGACAAGATAGTTTCAGGATTTCAATTCTATGAAATATTTGATTCGACAAATACTATGGTTGAAAAAAGATTTCTGGAGATAAATTTTAAGCCAATAACTAATTCAGAATTAAGGGATATGATTAAGACAACCGGATTAGAAGTAGTTGAAATGTTTGGAGATTACTCCTATAGTAATTTTGACGAAGAGACAAGTAACTTTATGATTTATAAAATGATAAAAAAATAAAGCACAAACGCACAACAAGGGCTCATACACCATGCGGGTTTCGGAGGTTTACGATTGTAAGTGCCTTATATTATCTTTGGTTGTCGGAGGAATAGAGACGTAGCCCGTACTCCCCAACGTTTCATATTGCCATCGTTAATACTAAAAAAAACTCACTAACAAAAATAACTGAAATGGAATTAGAAGATTTTGGATATAATGATAAACTCGAAAAGTTAAGGATTGAGAATAACCTTAAAGACTTTGAGATTGGCAGGATCGTTTCGGAACATAAAGAAAGATATATTGTTAAGACAGGAAAAGGAGAATTAGAAGCAGAGGTAACAGGAAATTTGCGATTTTCAGCAAAGAGTCGTGAAGATTTTCCCGCAGTAGGCGATTGGGTTACATTGACAACTTATGATTCTGATTTTGGAATAATTCACAAGATTTTATCTAGATTTTCAGTTATTAAAAGACAAGCAGTAGGCCAATTTGGAGAGATTCAGATAATAGCAACAAATATTGATTACGCCTTTATAATCCAGGCTGTTGACAGGGATTTTAATATCAACAGGCTTGAAAGATATCTTACCATATGCAATTCATCAAAGGTAAGCCCCATTATAATACTCAGTAAGATTGATTTAATAAATGAGCATCAGGTTTCTGAAATATTGAAGAATATAAAAGCTCGGATTAAAAATGTTCCGATTATTGCAATAAGTAACAAATCACAGGATGGATACGACACAATAAAAAAGACTATTGAAAAAGGGAAAACATATTGCATGCTTGGTTCTTCAGGTGTTGGAAAATCCACACTAATCAATAATCTTTCAGGTAAAACCATCATGCAAACTGATACAATAAGCCAGGCTACAAACAAGGGGAGACACGTTACAAGTCACAGAGAATTGATTATCCTGGAAAATGGCGGAATATTAGTTGACAATCCTGGGATGAGAGAAGTAGGTATTGCCGATTCAACAAGTGGATTAGAAATCACATTCGACATGATTGTCGGCTTTTCTCAAAATTGCAAGTTCAAAAATTGTAGCCACACAAACGAGATTGGATGTTCGGTTCTTGAAGCCGTTGAAAAAGGAGAAATAGACAAAGCTTCCTACGAAAATTACTTAAAAATGGAAAGAGAAAAAGCTTATTTTGAATCAACGGTTGCTGAAAGACAAAAAAAAGATAAAGACTTCGGAAAAATGCTAAAGAACTATAAAAAAGACATGAACAAAAATAAATACTAAGCACAACACACAGTATCCAATAAGGGTTCCAGTGGTAATTGGAACATTCTGCCCCACACAAAAATTTGTGTAGCCTGACAAGTGTATGAAGCCCGCAATACTATACTGTTTCTACACTTAACCATTGTGCATCATTGGGAACAAAAAAAATAACCAAAAACTAAAAGCTATCTGATAAGATCATTTACACGCTACCGCTCTTGAAAAAAGGGAAGAATGTTACTTGAAACCTATCAAAATTAGCAGAAATTTGTGGTTTAATATTTTCCGAAACATTTATCATTAATCATTTCCCCTTTTTCCATATCCTTCGCAACAATGCATAAGCTATTCCGGCAAAAGTGATGAATGCACCAATCCATACCACAAGAATATTGGGAAAAATTATGGCTTTCACCACTATGTATTCAGGGTTCTTTTCATAAATGCCCAATACAATATGCTGTGGTATATCGGAAACTTTCTCAAAACGAATTTTCAACCCGTCTTCCCTGCAAAATCTATCGGAAAATGCTACAGAATCGCCGTCTACTATGTATGAAACGTCCTGTTTCTGCTTTTTCCCTTTTGCATTTATAAAAGTGTAGTAAGCCGTAATCCTCGCATTAAACTTTTTGTCGCTGTACGATTCCACTTTCAAATTATCGAGTACAATTTTATTCCCGTTAGCCCGCAAAGTATCACCCTTTTTCATTTCCTGCTGATGCAACAATGAATATCTGCTGCCTCCCAAAACCGACTGAACATCGGCAAAAGTGATATACACATAAATATCCTTGCCTATGAAATGTTTGGTTGATGGTTCGTGAACATTTCCCATACGTGGATTTATGTTTATAGAGGGAGAAAGCCGGAAGAGAGGCTTTGAAAGACTATCGGGGCGGGAAGCATAAAAATCGAGATTATAAAAAACATGCTTACCTTTTATTTCACTGTCCTTATAAACTACAAAATATTTGCCCATTGGCATTGGGTGATTTTGTATAAGCACCTGGTTCTCGTTGTTGAGCGAGTTGTCGCCCATAGCAATACCCGAAGTGTTCTGCGAAATGATTTTACTTTGCGAAAAAGCCAAAACCACGCCGGTTAAAAAGATAAGAAACCCTGTGTGGGTAAATACCGAAGCAAAATTTTTGCGACGGCAGATATACCTTGCAAGATAGTCCACCGAAGCACTGAGGGCAAAAAACAGAGCAAAGAGTAAAATCTGGTAAGAAAAAACAGAAATAGAAGTAATTATAGATATTATTAAAGTAATTGCAAGCCCTGTACCGGCATAAATACCCGTTTTTTTCAATATCCGTTTCATGGAATTTTCCCCATACAACAAATACTGGCTCAGCCCAATACAAATAACCATAAGGATAGTAAAAGGCATTTGCCATGTATTGTAAAATGTTACCCTGTCGGCGGGAGGTGCCGCTGATGTATCAAAAAACTTATTTATCAATGGAATGGAAGTAGCTACAATTATCTGAAATGATGCAAGAAAAACAATTGCCGATGCAAGAAACATTATAAACTCGCGGGAAAGAAGTTTTTCGTTTTCACATTTTGGAATTTTTTTTGCCTTTACGGCAAGGATAAAAATTGCAAGAGTAACAAAAAACAGAAGAAAAATAATCAGGTGCAGAGGCAAGCCTTCATTCCCGAACGAATGGGCAGAAGTTTCTGCCAGCACTCCGCTTCGGGTAAGGTAACTTGCATATAACACAGCAATATAGCCTGCGAAAGAGAAAATATAGGCAAAAAATAGAGACTGTTGCTGCTTCTTAGCTATCAGATACAGATGAAGCGTAAGCAAAAGAATCAGCCAGGGAACAAGAGATGCATTTTCCACGGGGTCCCACGACCAAAACCCGCCAAAAGTAAGCGACTTGTAAGCCCAGCTTCCGCCCAGCATTATGCCTCCGCCTAAGGTAAACAGGGCAAATAAATTCCACGAAAGGGCGGGTTTTACCCAAACAAAATAATCACTGCGTCTTAGCGAGGCATAGGCAAAAGCAAAAGGTATAAGCGCAGCAGCATAGCCAAGAAACAATAAAGGAGGATGGACCACCATCCAGGGGTTTTCGAGCAACGGATTTAGCCCCTGCCCGTCAATTAATTGCGATATGTAGTTCGTATCCCGAAAAAAAACATCTCCGGCATTGGTAATACCGTTGCGAAGCAATACAAAAGGGCTGCTTCCCAGGGTAAAGCCACCCACATGCATTCCCAGCAAAGCGGCTGAAAGAAACACCTGCGATATGGAAACCACAGCCATCACCGGGGCTTCCCATTTGCGGGAAAAAAAAATCAGAATTACACCCAAAATTGCCTGCCACAAAGCCCAGATGATGAAACTTCCCTCCTGCCCTGCCCAAAAACAGGAAATAACATACTTGACAGGCAAATCGTTGGATGAATACTTCCAAACGTAAGAATACTCATAGTAGTGGTTAAAAATGAGCAGGTACAAAACAACGGCAACCCCCAGTATTGTAAAACAGTGTATCCAGAACACTTTTCTGGCAACTTTTTTCAGTTTCCCAGAATAGCTTTTTGTTTCATTTTCCGAGAGAAAATAATAGATAGCGGAAAAAAGTGCTGTAAAAAAGGCAAGCAAAACAAGGAATTTCCCGATTTCTCCTGCCAATAAATGCTCGCCTGTATATTGTATGTTCATTCTGCTTTTTAATAAAACACAAACCTACAAAAATTCTTTACTATAGCCGTTCAATGCTAAAAACCGGTATTTTATACCGATTCATCGTGTATTATTGCTTACTTCTAGAGAATTTATGTTGGAAAATGATTTTTTTTTGTAGGTTTGTCCGGAAAAATCTGAAAATTCATTATTAAATAATTTAAAACTTACATTTATGTTTAAAGGCCATCCGAAAGGACTTTTTGTATTGTTTTTTTCAAACATGGGAGAACGCTTTGGTTATTATACCATGCTGGCGATTTTTACCCTGTTTTTGCAGGATCATTTTGGCTGGGACGAAACCCGTGCCGCCGGATTGTATGGTATTTTCCTTGCAGCAATTTATTTTGCCCCTTTACTTGGTGGAGTAATTGCCGACGCATGGTTAGGCTATGGTAAAACGGTTACAATCGGAATTATTACCATGGGCTTGGGTTATGCACTGCTATCACAAACAGGTGCAAATCCAACAAGTATGTATATTGCCCTGGCAATTATTGCCCTTGGCGTAGGATTATTTAAAGGTAATCTGGTAGTTATTGTAGGAAACTTATATGAAAATTCCAAGATAGGACATTTGCGCGATGCGGCATTCAATATTTTTTACATGGGTATAAACATAGGAGCAATGTTTGCTCCACATGTTGCCCGTTTCTTGAAAAACCTTATGATGCACAACGAAGGTTTTGTATATAATTCAGCTATTCCTAAGATAGCCAACGATGTAATCGCCGGAAACCAGGTTACTCCAGAAAATCTCCAGAAAATACAACAAATGGCAGGAACAACGGATATGACTTCGGTAGCCGATTTCGCCCAGCGTTACTTAGATGCTATGGCACATGGCTATAATTGGGGTTTTGCCGCAGCCGGCATTTCCATGCTCATTTCCATCGTTATTTTTATTGCATTTAAAAAACATTTCAAACATGCCGATTATATGCAAAAGGATAAAATCAAAACAGGAGAAGCCGTAGAATTAACACCTAAGCAAATTCGCGACCGCATATTGGCATTGTTGCTCGTTTTCGTTATCGTTATTTTCTTCTGGATGGCTTTCCATCAAAATGGTTCAACTCTTACATTCTTTGCAAAAAATTATACGAATCTGAGTGCAAGTAAATACACTTTCCTCCTTTTCAATATTCCGAGTCTATTAGCCATTTTTGCGATCATTCTTGGTTTAGTATCAATCATCAATAAAGAAACAAAAGCAAAATTTAAAGCTATAGGTGCGGCATTTGTTGTTGCAGGCTTGGCTTACATCATTTATATGCTTAGAATTACAAACGGAGATATGATAGATCCGGAACTTTTCCAATCATTTAACCCCATGTTTGTAGTATTTCTTACGCCTGTAATTGTAGGATTTTTCCTTTGGTTACATAATAAAAACACAGAACCTTCCGCCCCAAGTAAGATAGGTATTGGTATGGTAATTACAGCAATTGGCTTCGCTATCATGATGTATGCCTCATATACACTTCCAAGTGTAAAAGAATTGGGTGGGAATGCCATTGATCAGTCTCTCGCAGTAAGTCCATACTGGCTGATTTCAACTTATTTTACCTTAACAATTGCCGAGTTATTCCTTAGCCCGATGGGATTATCATTTGTTTCCAAGGTTGCGCCTCCCAAGCTAAGAGGAACTATGCAGGCTGGCTGGCTGAGTGCTACTGCTATCGGCAACTATTTAGCCGGTTTTATCGGACGGTTTTATAAAAATTGGGAACTATGGCAGTTTTTTATGTTGTTGGTTATTGTGGCTATTGTTTCAGCAGCCATTATGTTTTCGATAATGCACATTATCAAAAGAGCAGCAACATCTTAATAAAAATATTTAGTTTATATAAAAAGGCAGAATCTTTTAGGTTCTGCCTTTTTTGTTCCTGGCATGAGAGATGATTCCTCTCTCTCATTTGTATGTCTGTTTTTTAGAGGTTATTAAGGAGGAAATCGGTCATGCGTTTATAAAGATGCAAACGGGTAAAACCTCCATAAATACCGTGGTTTTTGTTGGGATAAAACTGCATTTCGAACTGACGGTTATTATTTACAAGAGCAGTAATCAAATCCATCGAATTTTGCACATGCACGTTATCGTCGCAAGTTCCGTGAACCAATAAAAATTTACCCTTCAAATTTTTAGCGTAATTAATAGGAGAATTATCATCATATCCTGAAGGATTTTCCTGTGGTGTGCGCATAAATCGCTCAGTGTAAATATTATCGTAATATCTCCAGTTGGTAACCGGTGCTACAGCAATGCCAGTTTTGAAAACGTCAGCACCTTTTGTAAGACACGAAGCAGTCATAAAACCACCGAAGCTCCAGCCCCATATTCCAATACGATTTTTGTCAACGTAAGGTAGGGTTCCCAGGAACAAAGCGGCATCAATCTGGTCAATAGTTTCGTATTTACCCATTTGCATGTAGGTGCATTTTTTAAACGCTTCGCCTCGGGCACCTGTTCCCCGGTTGTCAACCGAAACACTGATATAGCCTTTTTGTGCCAACATCTGGTACCAGACAAAGTCGAAATAGTCCCAGGTATTCTGTACCGTTTGTGAGCCCGGACCTCCATACACATTTATAAGTACAGGATATTTTTTGGTACTGTCGAAATTTGCCGGCTTTATCATGTAAGCATTAAGTTCAATATCTTCGCTTGTTTTGATTGTAAAAAATTCCTGCCTGATGAAACCGTATTCACTTATAACTTTTTTTAATTCGGCATTATCGTTTAAAACCTTGATAACCCTTCCATTGATTCTATATAAAGTAGTGCTTGGAGGAGTATTGGCATCGGAGTAATTACCCACGTAATACTTAAAGTTACGGCTAAATTCGGCATCAAAAGTACCGTTGCATGTTGAAAGCCGTTTTTTGCCTTTTCCGCTGAGGTTTACAGCATAAAGATTGCGGTCGAGCGGCGAAGTTTCAGTAGAAATGTAATATACAATACCTTTGCTTTCGTCCACTCCTTTGATGTCGATAACTTCCCAATTCCCGGAGGTGAGTTGGCGAACAAGGTTTCCCTGCATGTCATACAGGTAAATATGCCTGTAACCATCTTTTTCGCTGGATAAAATAAAATGTTTGTTGTTTTTTAAGAAAGTGAGATGATCGTTGATTTCGATGTAGTATTTGTTTTCTTCAGTATATATTACTTTTGATATGCCGGTCGTGGGGTTGGTAAAAAGCAATTCAAGTTTGTTTTGTAGCCGGTTCATCCGGTAAATGCAGAGAACATCAGGAATATTTGTCCATTTAATGCGGGGAATATACTGGTCGGTAATATTCCCTATATCCATTTTCACAGTAGAACCGGTGGTAATGTCGTAAACAAAAATGTTAACTATCGAGTTGGCTTCCCCGGCTTTGGGATATTTAAATTTGTATTCTTCGGGGTATAAATCGCCCCACATTGTCATCGAAAATTCCTTCACTTTGCTTTCATCAAAGCGATAAAATGCAATCTTTGTCCCATCGGGCGACCAGAAAAATGCTTTTGAGAATTCAAACTCTTCCTCATACACCCAATCGGTAGCACCGTTAATGATACTGTTTTGCAAACCATCGGCAGTGATTTGCCTTTCGGTATTATTCAGTAAATCCTTTAAAAAAAGATTATTATCTCTAACAAACGCAATTTTTGTTCCGTCGGGAGACAAATCTGCGAGGCGTTGTTTACCTTTATCCGAAACGGGGGCAAGTTTTTGTGTGGTAAAATCCCAAACATAATACAACGATTTTGATGACCTGCGGTAAATAGGTTCGGTTTCTGTGGCTATCAGCATTTTGGTTTCATCATTGCTGAAGTTAAACTCATCTATAGAAAGAGGGTCTTTTGCTCCTTCGGGGATTAGCTGGTTGCCGGCAACCAGCAGCTTGTCTTTTTCACCCGTTTTGTAGAAATAGAGAAAAATAGAATCGTTCTCGTTTGTGCAGTAGTGCTCGCCATCATTCATACTGCGAACTTCCCCTGTAAAAGCCGGATAGAATTTCCTGCTTCGCCATATGTCTTCGAGGGAAATATCCTTTATGGGATTTTGTGCAAAAACGATACCTTGTAGCCCTAAAAACAAGGCAGTTGTAATCCATAATACAATTCGTTTTGTCATGCAAGTATTTTTAAAAATGGTTTTTCGTTTTATCCTAACTTAAAATGGCAGATCATCGCTTATGGGTGGTTCCGGCGGAATGTCGGAATATTCGTCAGCACGACTTTGCTGATACGTTTCCTGCATTTCTTTTTCTATTTTCCAAGCTCTTGCTTCTGTAAACCACCTGCTGTTGTATTCGCGGCTTTCCAAATCAAAGAAAACTGTAATTTGTTCTCCTTCATTAATTTTAAATTGTTCAACTTTTTCACTCCACAGCGAAAAGCATACTTTTTTGGGAAATTGCGCCTGGGTTTCAATAACAAATTCCTGTTTTTTCCAGGGACCATTTTTGCCTTCTCCGGTTACAAGAGGTAAAATACGAATAACTTTTCCTTTAATGTCCATAACTTATGTATTAAAATGTTAGATTTTTAGAGTATTTTATAACTATAAATTTAAAATGTAATTATTTGGTTATTTATGTAAAGGGATATCGAAAGGATTATCCATAACTTCTGTTTTTCCTTTTTTGTAATACACTGTAATTTTTTTATCCGATAATAATTTATAAACTTCTTTTGCCTGCACTTTTGCAATAACGTAATGTATTCGCAACAAGGGTTTGTCATAGTTAAGTTGCGTTTGCAGTCTTACAATTCCATCGTTGCCTGAAAGGTGACTTTCAAGGTACAAAAGCTTATCCTGCATGGCAGGGATAAGCAATTCCGGCAGAACAATTTCCACCACAGCCAGTTGCTCAGGCGAAAACGAATCAAAGTTATTAAAAGTATCATCAACTGGGGTAAACATCCTTTGATAGAAAACCGATTTGCTGATATCCGCAATCCGGACTTCTCCCTGAGCTACCTTAAAATGCGTTTTTTCAATGAGTTCCTGTCCATCTATCTTTAGCTTAATCTCTTCTTTTTCAATAATATCAACAATCATATCCGGAGTTATTTTCCCATTGTCGAAAAAAATACGAATTTTTATCGGTTCTCCAAACTCGGTTTCGAAGCCGTAAAACGCACCCTGCTGCTTTAGTTTTTCGTAAAACAATAACTCGTCATTGGCATCTAAGAAGTTATATATTCCTATTTCTGCAATGGTTACAGTATTTTTCGATTTTTCAGGTTCTGATATGAAGGTAATTACGGGCGTAAAAATGGCTTTTCTAATGGCAAAAGGACTGGTAAGTTTGGGATCAAAATAAATCTTTGCAGAATGAGATTTAACAAAAGCCGCTACTCCTGTTACTCCTTTCACATTTTTCATCTGTTCGATGAATGATGTGGCGCTTCCAAAGCATTTTATACTGCTTAATCCCTCCTGGATGAAAACATTAGATTTTTTTTGCTGATCAGGCTCTCCCCATCGTATGTTTACGGTAGGAATTTCTGTTATGGAAGCAAAAATCAGGGCGGCAACAATAAGAATTACAACAACCAACGGTGGCAGGAAAGTAAGTTTCCGTTTGTTAATAAGCAAAGCTCCTTTTTCCGGACATTGCGTAACACAATCAGTACAAAGATGACAATCAATATGATTTACAGTTGTAAGAGAGGAAACCGGAATCGCCATCGGACAGGTTTTATCGCAAATTTTGCATTGGGTACATTTGTCCGGATTTCGAGTTACTCTGAAAAGAGGGAAAAAGCCTGTTTTCATTTTTAACAGTTCAATCGTATAAGCAGAAATTGCAATTGCAGCAAGATAAATTGACCAATGTAATTGAAATACAATATTATACAAAAAATACAGCCCGGTAATAATGATGAAAACCAAAGTAAAAGAAAATGTATTAGCAACAGCTCCCAGAGGGCAAACATATTTGCACCAAAACTGGTGAATAAAAAATGAACCTGCGATAGTAACAAAAAGCGCCGCCAGAGCATACCACACCATTACATCCACAGAAAAACCGGAAAAAACAGCATAGTAAGGATCGTATTTTTTACAAAACAACTCGCTGGTGGTCATTGTAAAGTAAAATGTTAAAAAAAACAGTATGTATTTTAAACTTCTGAGCAAACGATCAGGGATACCTGAAAAGGTATATTGCATTTTAAGTTTTTTACCCCATTTTCCCAAAAATTCGGTAAAAAAACCAATGGGACAAATAAAACTGCAAAACATCTTGCTGACAAGGATAGTCCCAGCAATAAGTGCAATTCCCATGGCAATCTGCAAGAGTGTCATAGAACAGGCAAGGGTGTTATTGGCTAAAAAAGTGGCAAACGCCTGCATTCCTCCGAAGGGGCAGTACGCTTCAAAATCAGATATATATTGTTTGTCAAAAAAAGGTCGTACCAGTAAATATACCAATAATAACAAGATTGCCCATTGCAGGGGTTTCCTGCAAAAATTGATTTTTTTTCTTTTGCTCATGTCGTACTTTTTGCGAAAGCAAATATATAAAGAATACACCTTTAAAAAAGCCGTGGATGTATTAAAACCATTCCCGGTAATTAAAAAAATACTCCGGAAAGGGTGGACGAAAAAATTCGTTAACAAATTAAATGAAAAAACAATAATTTTGTAAAAAAGCAATTTATAAAATGTTAATCTGCCCTCGGATACTGATTATCATTGTGCTGTCGGTATTTTCATTTTTACCACCTGCAATAGCACAATCGCCTGAACGGTTGCGTATTATGTTTTACAATACTGAAAACTTATTTGACCCTTTCGGAGACAGTATTTCGGAATACAATGCTTTTACAGCCCGGGGAGAAATGTACTGGACATTTGGAAAATTCAGCAAAAAGATAATCAACCTGTATAAAACCATCGTCGCTGTCGGTGAATGGAATGCTCCATGCCTGGTGGGTTTATGCGAAATTGAAAACCGTTTTGTTTTGAACTGGCTTACCCGGCAAACACCTCTCAGTCAGTTTGGTTACCGGATAATTCAACACGATTCGCCTGACAGGAGAGGGATTGACGTGGCTTTGCTATATAGGGCAAAGCAAGCGGTACTGTTACATGAGGAATTTCTACGTATTTCAATACCAGGAGATAGCATTTTCAAAACCAGAGATGTTCTTTATGCCAAATTTTTAATGTTGCAAAGTGATACACTTCATGTTTTTGTCGTACATCTGCCTTCCAAAATAGGAGGTGCTGTTCCAACCTCTTCGAAACGTGAGTCTGTAGCGATACAGATTATAAGAAAAACTGATTCCGTTTTCAGACACAATGGAAACTCCAATATTGTAATTATGGGCGATTTTAATGACTCCCCCTCCAGTAATTTACTTACTGATTTTTTTGAAGCAGATAAAATTTCCGACAACATAGCCCCTTCAAAATTGTACAATCTGATGGAAAAGTATAAAAATAAACCTGCTTATGGAACACATAAATTCCGGGGTAATTGGACAATTATTGATCAAATTCTTGTCTCTGGTAATTTATTACTAAATAACAATTTCTTTATTGTAGAAAACAAAGCATATATTTTCAGTTCTGATTTTCTTTTGGAAGACGACCCTGTTAATACAGGCAAAAAACCTTTCAGAACATACGAAGGTTTCAGGTATAAAGGAGGCTTCAGTGATCATTTGCCTGTTTATACCGATATTATCAAAAAGTGATATAAATAAAAGAAATAGAATTTGATGATGGCTTTGGCATATAGCAATAAAATAAAAGGGAAAATTCAAGTATTTATACTTTCATTTATATACTATATTACTACTTACTTAATTATACTTTTTATAAATCGTTATGCTACGCTTTTCATTGCTGCGGATTTTGGAATTAAAACAATCATTCGGCACGGCGACATTATTTTTATCACGCTACCATCCTCTTCTTTATGGACACGCGATGCTATATTGTCAATTTCTATGGCAGGACATGTAATTTGTCTTTTAACAGGAATTTGTGTAATCGCGTTTTATAATTTTCATAAGCTAACCCGGATACCTTACGCCGGTGTCTGGATTTGTTTTCATGCTTTTAATTTTGCTTTAGGAGCAATACTATACAAATTGGCAATAGGAACAGGCATTCCTGCCGGGGCACTGCATTTGGGAACTCCGGTAAAAATTGTTGTAGCGCTTGCGTCTGTTTATTTCCTTGGCAAATCCGGATATTACTTTGCACCAGCTTTTTGCTTAACTCCTGCCTATTGCAGTTGCAACAGACAAAAAGAATATCTGTTTGCAGTAATTTTACCCTGGATTACTGGAAGCACAATATTGCTTCCTATTGTTCATGGTAGCATTAAAATAGAAGGTGTATTATCTTTTTTATCTCTTTTGTTTTTTATTGTTCCTGTTTTTTGGAGAATGAAAAAATATAAACAAAAAGTGTTTCTACCTAAGTTTTCCCATATGCAACTCTTGGCATGGTGTGCTGTAGCTTTTATTTTAATATCTTTTATCGCCCTATATATAAGTGCTATAAGCGTATTTCTCCCTAAATAATTTCGGTAAATTCTTGTCATTAAAAATGCAAATTTTAGAATATTTTTATCTTACATAAAATTACTTTCTGGGTAAGTTGCAGATAATTTGTTGTAGATAATGCATTGTACCAGGACCTTCGTTACATAATACATCCAGGATGCTCAAATTGGGGGAAAAACCAGTTGAAAAAGAGAACACCTGGGTGTACACCGGAAAATCCATTTCAGTATCCGTTTTAGGGTGGATGGAGAAGCGGAAATCGTAACAATTTTCAGGATTTTTTATGAAGGATTCAGTAAAATGAATCTCCCTTTCTGCTTTGAGCCACTCAAGGATTTTGCGGGTAATCATTGTGTTAAAATCAATAAGCCGCCGTGGAGGATTTTCAAAGAAACCGGCAATAGCATCACGGTAAAATAAAAAAAACGGAGAATTATTATAAGCGGCTTCAATAGAACGGAAATGGATTTGTTGCCAACGGGTAGAAAAGTCTATAGTAATATCTTTTGTAAGTGTATGGTTTCCTGTAATTTTATTTACCGGGATACTTAGGGTTTGCTTTCCCTGCCGACCAGCAATACAACATCGGTTGCGGTAACTTTGTTTGGAATAACTTTCATACAACTCGATATAAGCACTATCGGCAACAAGCAGTTGGACAAAATATTCAACCGGGGGAAAATAAGCGGTAGAAAATAATGAGAAAAGCGGCATATTTTTTTTTGCGAAAATAGGAAAATAAAAAAGAGGTGTGTTAATCAGCATGATTATCACGACCTCTTTTAATTCTAAAGAAAAATATTAATTCTTTAGCAGCACATCGTTGATGGCTTGTACCAGCGAGGCTTTAGGCAATGCCCCCACCGCCATTTGCGGTTGATCAGCCTTAGGACAAAAAAGCATAGAAGGGATACTGTGTATTCCAAAAGCAGAGGAAATCTCCTGTTCCTGTTCGGTGTTTACTTTGTAAATATTAATTTTTCCCTGATATTCTTTTGATAATTCCTCCAAGATGGGAGAAATCATCTTACATGGGCTGCACCAGTCTGCATAAAAATCAATGATGCAAGGCAGTTCGCCTTCAAATTTCCAATCTTTATTATTTTCAAAATCGAATACTTTTTTCTTAAAAGTATCTAAGGTTAAATGTTCCATATAGATATGTGTTATTGTTGTTATTTGAATTATTTCACAGGTAGGGTTTCAGCAAAAATCACCTCATTAATTATTTGCCGGAAAGTTTCTTCGGATAAAGCGCCCTGATTCATTTGAGGTTTACTGTTTGCGGGGCAAAAAAGTATCGAAGGAATGCTTTGAATACCAAATGCTACGGTAAGTTCACGTTCTTTATCAGTATTGATTTTATAAAAAATAATTTTCCCGTCGTACTCTTTGGCTAACTTTCCAATAATTGGGGCAATTCTTTTACAGGGACCACACCAATCTGCATAAAAATCTATGATACACGGTAGTTTGCCTTCATATTTCCAAGTCTGTGGGTTCTTTTCATAGTTGTATACTTGTTTCAGAAACATGGCTTTGGTCATGGTTATAGGTTTTCCTCCACCACTATTTTCCGACAGTTCTGTTATTGCTTCTTTACTTGCATTTTCGTTTACTTCTTTTTTCCCGGTAGCGGAACAGGATACTATCATTGTTACAATAAATGTGATTCCAAGGCTTTTTTTGATCGTTGTTTTAAATTTAATCATAAGAATTTCTGTTGATTATAATTATTATATATAAAAAGATACATATGAATATTGATTTTCCAAATACCATGCCACAAAATAGTGCTGACAGGTTGTCACTTGCCGGTGTCTTTCAATAACAATAAGAAAAAAGGTTAATAAAAAAGCTGCCTGTACAGGCAGCTTTTTTAGATGTAAAATAGAACGAGTTTAGTAATTAGTTACCAATTCTACTCTACGGTTTTTAGCACGACCATCACGGGTTTTGTTATCTGCAACAGGTTTTGTTTCTCCATACCCCTGAGAGGTGAGACGGCTTTTATCTATTCCCTTATCAACAAGATATTTAACAACAATATTGGTGCGTTTTTGCGAAAGTTTCATATTCATTTCATCCTTACCCACATTATCGGTATGACCTTCTACGGTGATTTTAAGGTTAGGATTGTTTTTCAAGATAGTAACAAGTTCGTTTAACTTCATTTTGGATTCCTTTTTCAGGATGTTTTTACCGGTATCGAAATACACACTCTTAGCAATGCTGAGGATAGCTTCTTTTTCCTTCTTGGTTATTTCAGGGCAACCTTTGTTAGCCACTGTTCCGGCTACGTCGGGGCACTGGTCATCTTTGTCGGCTATGCCATCGCCGTCAGTATCGGGACAACCATTAAATTTAGCTAAGCCTTTTACATCGGGGCATTGGTCGTCTTTATCGGTAATGCCGTCGCCATCACGGTCAGGGCAGCCCTGTAAAGTTGCCACTCCTTTTACGTCGGGGCATTTATCATCTTTATCAGCAACGCCGTCGCCATCACGGTCGGGACAACCTTTCAGAGTAGCCAAGCCTTTTTCATCGGGGCATTGGTCATCATTATCGGCAATACCATCGCCGTCACGGTCGGGGCAGCCTTGTAAAGTCGCCAGTCCTTTTACATCAGGACATTTATCATCTTTATCAGCAATGCCATCGCCATCACGGTCGGGACAGCCCTGAAGGGCTTCAACACCGGCAACAGTAGGACATAAGTCTTTTATATCGGCAATACCATCACCGTCGAGGTCGCTTTTTCCACCGAAACGGAATTTAATTCCCCCTGCATAGTGGAAATAATCTTTCCGATCGAACATCATATCGTAAGTACCTTGGAAAAATACTCCTACATATTTAGCAAGCCAAATATTGAAACCAATACCAGCATGGTGTTGATAATAAAATATTTCATTCATATTTGTACCACCTATTCCTAAAGTAATGTACGGGTCAAACCATGATTTTTCATTTAAAATATAACCATTTGCAAATTTGTATTGCAAATTAGCATCTAATTTCCAGAATGTTTCGGTAGTAAGAGGTTGTCCAATAAGTTTCATTTTATTTTTGTCTAATCCATTCCAGTTGAATGCGGCTTCTACATTGAAACTTTTACACAAATACCTTGATAATGAAAAATAACCAGGAATGTTATTACCCTGCCAATTAGCGTATTTAAGCTGGTCGGCAAATTTGAGATCCGGGGCATTATAATCAGCCCAATTAAAACCAAAGCCTAGCCCCCAGGGATTTTCCTTGTTTTGGGCTTTTGTAACACTTACCATTGCGAAAAGCAAGATGGCAATAAAGAGTAATGATTTTTTCATATCCTTTGCTATTAGTTAATAATTAAAATAGTTGCTGTAAAATTAATCAATTTTATTAAAAACAAAAAATATTTACAGATTGTTCGGAAAAATAAATAAAACTTTCTCTTTTTTAAAAGGTGTTTGTCTGGATTGCTTAAAAAGAATGGTTAAATGATAAAAATTGCATCATTTTATTCTATAAATAGTTTCTCAACATATTTATTTTCATTGGATTTTATTATAATAAAATATAGTCCATCTTTAATTGCAGGTAATTGCACACAAATGGCATTCCCCGGAGGTGAAAAAAGATTTTTTTGGGAAAACACCAAAATCCCGGTTGGATTAATAATTTCGATATCTGCAATTCCTTTTGCATATTCAGGAAGCTGGATATTTAACGTACTTTGTACCGGGTTAGGATATATTTTAACACGAGTATAGATGGGTTTATTAAAAATATTACCCACAGAACTGCTTTCATAATATGCATCAAAACCCCCGGCGACGTTACTATTATCGGTAAAAAAGGAAATAAACATTTTACCACTGGGCGATTCTACCGGAAAAGGAAGACTATCGCCAGATAAAGTAGCAAGCAATTGGTTATTTGATAGATCAAAAACCTTTACTACATCTTTTACAGGTTCTGTATCAAAAAAAGTAAAATACAAGGTTGTTCTGGCAGCATTGGCGGGTTGAATTTTCCATCGGCATAATGTGCCGTTCATGTAGTTTTTATTCCCGCTTCCATCATAAAATTCTCCGGACGGCTCGGTTAGTGTGGTAATCCCGCTACAATATTCCGGGAAATTGGAAGTGTACTGGGCAAGGAATCCAGCCCCCTGATTTTCATTATTGGAAGTAAAAGTGATAAACATTTTGTTGCCCGAAGAAACTAATTGCGGAGGCAGGGTATTTCCCGAAAAAGTACCTAATATTGGAGCGTTGACATCTGCGCCATCGTAAACATTTACAATATCGTGATTAAGTTCTGTATCAAAATAACTGAAACTTAAATTTATAGAAGTAACAGAGTCTAATTGTGGATCATTAGGTGCAATGAGCCAGCTACAGGAAGCTCCGGGCTGGTAATTTTTTTCACCGCTACCATCAGCAAGCGAGCCTTCGGTGGCTTCCATGATGGAAACTCTGTTACAGTATGAAGGATAAACATAATTTACAGTATCAGGATAACAGTTAATGATAAGTTCCTGAAGTAGATTAAAATTATTTCCACCGGGTGTGAGGTTGTCAGTATAAAAATACCCGTCGTACGAGCCGCTCCATCCCCAGTTAAAATGGTAATAATCATCCCCCTGGTAGCCATCGCAAATAAAAGCATGTCCCATAATGTATGAATAATCCGACCATCCGGCATAGTACATAGGTATTTTTTTGTCGAGATGGGTTATCAGCAGGCTGTCCCAGTTAAGGTTGGTGCTATCGCGAAAGACATACTGTGTTTGTGGAGAATATTTAAAATAAGTACGCAATGAATAGGCTGCTTTATGGTTCCACATTCCTGAGCCGTCGGGACCATAGTCCATGTCAACGGAAACTCCGAGATGAAATAATAATGTTGCTATGGCATCGTTGCGACTACTGATGGAATTCAACATTTGGTTCCATTGATAAGTTGTGGCACCAAAATCGGCAGAAATAGTCCCGTAATCAGGATGCTGGTATATATAAGAGCCTATGCCCGTTTCGGGCCACCGGAAATAATACATCAACTGCCCCATAGCTGTTGCCACACAACCGGCATAGGCATGACCATCAGGACCAGCAGCATCATCAGGGCACAAACCATTGTAAGGAGCATCCTGGTTCCATTGCGATGTAAGCAAAGGTTCAACCGATTTTCCAGAAAATAGTTGCAGGTCTTTGCCGTCAAGCAAATGTTGCCATTCATTTTGATAATCATCTGATTTAAAACTATTATTCTTTACTGCAAAAGCAATTTGCCGTTTATAAAAATCCATCCATGCAGAAAAACTTGCCGGCTGCTTTGTTTCTTCATATTTTCCATTAAAAGAATAAGCAAGTACCGGAGGTAATTCATCATAGGCTGCAACAGTAACAAAGCCTCCCGCTGAAATATTAAACACATAATAACAAACGGTTTGTTCGGAAAATATGGTAAAGTTTCCGGTTGTTTGCAACGATTCTGCCGGAACATTACGGTATTGCGAAGCCCGTTCGTAATAAAAGTTTATAGCAACCTTTGAGGCTTCTTCGGGCGTTACCTGTTTTGAAAAAGTGAGCAGGGGCAGAAGGAAAAAGGTTAAGATTGAAACTAAGATTAGGGTTGAGTGTAATAGTTTTTTCATAGCATCAAAGATGTTTAATTTCATTTTCAAGCATTGTAAATATTTTGGAAAGACTATCTTTACGTATTTCTTCTTTTTTGCACCCCATTTCCAGTTCTCCTTAATTTTCAGGATGTGCACGATGAATGATTTCGCAAAGTTTTACCAAAATGGGCTGTGCAAATGCCGGTATTTCAGCAATATATTGGTCAATAAGTAGTAGTGCATCGAAGCGTATAGCAGACTTTATAACCATGTTCGCAAATTTTTGAAGTAAAAATAAAGAAAAAAGAAAGCCCTACCTCTTTCCCCTGCAAAAAACTCCCAAAGGCAATTTTTTTTCGGTATTGTCCGGAATGAACAATTCGCCATATTCCGGATATTTCAGTCCGGGCAAATAAGCATTTACAAGATTGGCTGCAATCAGAGATGAAAAGCCCATCGAATACAGATTAAGAAGAATAAAAGCATGAGCTGTCTCCAATAATTGACTACAAAGTTGCATCATTTCACCAATCGAATCTTCCAATACCCATTTTTCACCATCCGGTCCCCTACCGTAAGCCGGTGGGTCCAGAATAATTCCATGATAGGTATTCCCTCTTTTCACTTCACGCCGAACAAATTTCAACGCATCCTCCACAACCCAACGTATGCCTTCCAATCCACTGGCTTCCATATTTTCACGGCTCCAGGTGATTACCGGTTTCACAGAATCAACATGGGTAACAGCCGCTCCCGCAGCCCTTGCTACCAGTGAAGCCCCTCCGGTATAGGCAAATAGATTCAATACACGGGGTTGTGCAACACTCAGAGAATGAATGGCATCATAAATATAATCCCAATTTACACTTTGTTCGGGGAAAATGCCGATATGCCGGAAAGCTGTCAATCCCAGGCGCATTTGGATTTGCATATTTTTGTACCGGTAAGATATAAACCATTGCTCAGGCATGCCTTTTTGTAAATGCCATTCGCCTTTTTCCGGATTATTTTTTTCCTTGATGAAACTGGCATTTGCCTTTAGTTTCCACTCTGATTCAGGCAAAGATGGTAGCCAGACTGCCTGAGGTTCAGGACGCCGAAGGATATACTTTCCGAAACGTTCTAATTTTTCAAAATTTCCACTGTCTATCAGTTCGTAATCAGTAAAGTGAAGCGGGTTAAGAAGAAGCATAAGCAATAGTTTACCGAAACAAAGATAAAAGATATTGATAAATGTTGGTTTTTATGTTTCACTTAAACCAAAAATCAGGATTTTCAATGTTTAAAATTATCTTTGTCCACTTAATTTAAAACAGATTTATTGAAACTGTCTATTATCTGGGTTTACGTACTTGTAATTTTCTCCATGCTCTTCTGGGGGTTGTCTTTTGTTTGGTTTAAAATTGTAAACCCATTTTATAGTCCCATCACCATTATCTTTTTAAGACTACTCATTTCCAGTAGCATGTTGTACTTTATTATCCGTATATTTCGTTTCCGGTACAAGGTAAAGCAAAAAGATGTAAAATATTTTCTCTTGTTGGCATTTTGCCAGCCCTTTTGCTATTTCCTTGGCGAAAGCTATGGATTAACAAAAGTTTCTTCCACCGTTTCTGCGGTTATCATTGCCACCATTCCATTGTTTACACCTATTGTGGCGTATTATTTCGTCCACGAAAAATTAAGTTTGTTTCATTTTATCGGAATGATTGTATCCTTTAGCGGAATTATTATCATGATTATCAATCCTGATCTTTCCTTTAATGCATCCCCGCAAGGTATATTTTTATTGTTTTTCGCAGTAGCCTCTGCGGTAGCTTTTTCGGCAGTAATCCGAAAGATAAGTCCCGATTACTCGCCACTTACGATAACATTTTATCAAAATCTGCTTGGATCTGTATATTTTTTACCATTATTTTTCATCTTTGATTATCAAAATTTTATTTATACGACTCCTTCATGGAATGCCATTGCTGCCCTTTTACAATTAGCAGTTTTTGCTTCTTCTTTGGCTTATCTGTTTTATGTAATCGGGCTCAATCGTATCGGATTAAATAAAGCTTCATTATACGCTAATTTAATTCCCGTTTTTACGGCGTTCTTTTCTTTTTTTATTCTCGGTGAACAGTTTACATTTGCAAAAATACTTGGAATAGCTGTAGTAATTGTAGGAGTTATGATTTCACAGTTAGATAAATTAAATAACCGTTTAAAATTACGAAAGTTATGAAAATACTTGTTTTGGGAACCGGATTGGTAGGTGGTCCTATTGCAGCCGACCTTGCCCGCGATACAAATTTTGAGGTTGGAATAGCAGATATTAATCCTGTAAAAATGAATATGTTAGGAGAAAAATATCCTGTAAAAACCTACTGTTGCGACCTGAAAAATCCAGATATGGTAAAAGAAATCATAAAAGAATATGATATGGCTGTAAATGCCGTACCCGGTTTTATGGGTTTTTCTACCCTGAAAGCATTGACTGAAGCAGGGAAAAACGTTGTGGACATAGCATTTTTCCCGGAAGATATGTTTTTGTTGGATCATCTTGCCAAGGAGAAAAATGTTACAATCGTTTCCGATATGGGTGTTGCTCCGGGGATGAGCCACTTACTGACAGGCTACGGAGCATCCATGCTCGATAAAGTAGAAAAAGCCATTATTTACGTTGGTGGGCTTCCCAAAATTCGCCAATGGCCATACGAATACAAGGCTGTTTTTTCTCCTGTTGATGTTTTGGAAGAATATACCCGCTCGGCACGAGTGATAGAAAACGGGAAGGAAATAATTAAATCTGCTTTGTCTGAAGCTGAATTGATTGACTTTCCCAAAATCGGGACACTCGAAGCTTTTGTAAGCGATGGGCTTCGTTCGTTAACAAAAACCATTCCGGCTGATTATATGGTTGAAAAGACCCTGCGTTACAAAGGGCACATCGAACTGATGAAAATATTTCGCGAAAGCGGATTTTTCGATACAAAACCGGTTCAAATTCAAGGTCAATGGGTTTCGCCGCTGGAATTTACCTCCAAGTTACTTTTTCCTAAATGGAAATTAGAAGAAGGGGAAGAAGACATCACAGTGATGCAGATAATTGTAGAAGGGCAGAAAAATGGGAGAAAACTCCGTTTTACATGGAATCTTTATGACACATACGATAAGGTAACGGAAACACATTCCATGGCACGCACTACAGGTTATGCCGCCACGGCGGCAGTCAGGCTACTTGCATCAGGATTATACGCACAAAAAGGGGTTTCGGCACCGGAATTTATCGGCAAACATCCCGAATGTGTCCAATATATGCTTGACCGTCTGAAAGAGCGAGGTATTTGTTACCAGGAAACGAAAGAAGATATTTAGCAAAGATTAAAAATATCTTGCTTTACGGAAAAAATTTATATTTTTGCACCCTCAAAAAATGCGGCGTGGTAGCTCAGATGGTTAGAGCGTCGGATTCATAACCCGGAGGTCACGAGTTCAACTCTCGTCCACGCTACTTCGTTGAAAATGCCTGGTTTTTACCGGGCTTTTTTATTTATAATCATTTAATATTTTATTCAGTATCCACAGCAACAGGAAAAATCTATCCAGATTGGGTTTTGTAAGTTTTTTGGATTTCTTAAACATTCCCCCTGCCCTTTTTGTTATATTCCGCAGAATAAAGTCAATAACCTTTTATAGTTTGTATTATGGAATTAACAGAAAAATACAATATCAATACCACTGCAAAAGAAATACTTGAAAAATGGTATTATTTGATGCTTGTTGGCAGGCGGATAGACGAAAAAGCGCCCAATTACCTGAGACAGGCTTTAGGCTGGTCGTACCATGCGCCTTATGCCGGACACGACGGAATCCAGCTTGCCATCGGGCAGGTATTTGACCGCGAAACCGACCATCTTTTTCCATATTACCGCGACATGCTCACTGCACTTTCTGCCGGCATCACCGCCGAGGAAATCATCCTGAACGGACTGTCGAAAGCTACCGACATCGCCAGCGGTGGTCGTCATATGTCGAACCATTTTGCCAAACCAGAATGGCATATCCACAATGTTTCCTCTGCCACCGGGAATCATACGTTACATGCAGCCGGCGTTGCACGTGCAATGAAAAAATACAACCACAAAGGAGTTGCTATCAGTTCGCAGGGCGAATCTTCCACCTCCGAAGGATATGTGTTTGAAGCCATTAACGGGGCTTCCAACGAAAAACTACCGGTGATTTTTGTTTTCCAAGATAACGGATACGGAATATCTGTTCCGAAAAAAGACCAGACGGCTAACCACTATGCCGCCGATAATTATTCGGGTTTAAAACATTTAAGAATCATCCATTGCGATGGGAAGAATGTGTTCGACTCCATGAATGCCATGATGGAAGCCAAACGTCATGTGTTGGAAAACGGAGAACCGGTGATTGTTCATGCAAGTTGTGTACGAATCGGTTCGCATTCCAATTCCGACAAGCACGAATTGTACCGCGATGATAACGAAATTACCTGTACCACAGCAGCCGACCCTTTGCTACGTTTTCGGAAACAACTTTTGCATGCCAAACGCTTTACCGAAGAAGAACTTGCCACCATTGACAACGAAGCAAAAAACATCGTTTCGCAGGCACATAAAAAAGCCATCGCAGCACCCGACCCTTCACCAGATAGTATTTATAATTTTGTAAGTCCTGAACCATACATTTCTGTGAAATATCCCGACGGAACCCATAAGGAAACCGGCGAAAAGAAACGGCTCATTACCGCCATCAATGAAACGTTGAAGGCAGAGTTCAGGCATAACCCGGATACATTTCTCTGGGGACAGGACATTGCCAACAAGGATAAAGGCGGAATTTTCAACGTAAGCAAGGGGATGCAGCATGAATTTGGCAAAGAAAGGGTTTTTAATGCTCCTATTGCCGAAGATTTCATCGTGGGAACAGCCAATGGAATGAGCCGTTTTGATGAAAAGATACGCATTGTGGTAGAAGGAGCCGAGTTTGCCGACTATTTCTGGCCCGCAATGGAGCAACTGGTAGAGCTTTCGCACGATTACTGGCGCAGTAACGGGAAATTTTCACCCAATGTTACCGTTCGTCTTGCTTCAGGTGGGTATATCGGGGGCGGTTTATATCATTCTCAAACTATAGAAGGTGCCCTTACCACACTTCCCGGGTTGCGGGTAGTGTATCCTTCTTTTGCCGACGATGCCGCCGGGCTTTTACGTACCGCTATCCGTTCAAGAGGACCTACGGTTTTTCTCGAACCAAAGGCTTTGTACAACGACCCTTCGGCAGAGGCTGTTGTACTAAATGATTTTGAAGTGCCTTTTGGTAAAGCAAGGATTCGCAGGCAGGGTAAAGACCTTACCATCATTACATACGGAAATACTGCTCCAATGTGTTTACAGGTTGCCGACAATATTTTTGCCGATACCGGAAAAAACATTGAAGTAATAGACATCCGTTCGTTAGTTCCGCTGGATAAAGAAAGTATTCTCATTTCTGTAAAAAAGACCAACCGGGCATTGGTGGTTCACGAAGACAAGGTATTTGCAGGTTTTGGCGGGGAACTAACATCCATCATTGCTTCGGATGCCTTTGAATATCTGGATGCACCCATTAAACGAATAGGAGCCACCTATACGCCAGTGGGATTTAACCGTATCCTTGAAAAAGCCATACTCCCGGATGCCGAAAAGATTTATCTTGCTGCAAAAGAATTGCTGGAATACTGATTCACCTGAGTTCGGGATAAAACATGTTTTACTATTAACCCGTCAGTGTTTTAATATCAATAAAAAAGGGGGTTTATTTCTGGTGGATTCTCCGTCAGGGAATCAATTATTACTATAAAAAACCTTTTTATGACGTTCGAATATTATAACTGATTATTTATCATATTGCACTAAGTTTTTCCAACTCGGCATTGGTAGCTATTTTATCAAGAACCCGTTTAATGATTTTATCCAGGACACTATCTTCCCGGTAGTCAGCAGGGGCAATGTAATTGGCTCTTTCATGTTTTATTAAATCCTCGCTGATTTGCCTTGGTGACGCCTTGCCATTCTTGGCTCTTCCGTGCGGATTGAAAACGGCAATGGCAGTACCTCCCTGGTATTTTATCATTTTCATAGCGGGCACATCCGTTTCTCCGTCTCCAACATAAATGATATGTTTAAAAGGGATAGGGCGTTCGTTATCAGGAATAAATTTATTTATTACCGTATTATCGTACGAATTATGTATCCCTTTGTTGATTCTGAAAAGATATTGCGTTTTGTTAGTATAATTTATTGCCAAAGCAGGCCATTGGGCAACACCATTAACATCGTACCGGAAACCAGAAGCAAAAATATTTGTAAAATGTGATGCAATGCGTGTGCCTTTAATGAATTCGCGTAATCCGGAAGAAATAATATAATGTTCCGTATCTAACCCTTGTTCTTTTGCATAGCGGTTTATCCTGTCGAACCAGATTTCCACTCCATCAAAAAAGGAAATGTCCTTTCCATAATTTTCAAAATCACTTCTTCGTATTGGTAATTCTTTTCTTTTTGCCTCATCAAGCATTAGCTGCATATATGCCAGAATTTCGTCCATATCATTTTCTTTGGCAATATGGTTAGCTTTGCTCCAGAAACTGGCTTTATCCATACCAAGTGTAGGTATGAACGAATGTTCCTGCATATTACCCGGTGCCAGCGTACCGTCAAAATCGTATGCAATGGCTACTTTAATGCGTTTCTTCGACATAAATTTGTTTTTGTAGTTTACACGGAAAGATGCAACAATAACCTAAAAGGCAGCTTTCGGATTCAAATAACAAAAATAATAAAAAAAGAGCGAAGTTTTATCTCGCTCTTTGTCGGGGTGAGTGGATTCGAACCACCGACCACCTGGTCCCAAACCAGGTACGCTAACCGGACTGCGCTACACCCCGAACTATTTTTTAGGGTTAAAAACCCTGGCGGAGAGAGGGGGATTCGAACCCCCGGTACCCTTGTCGAGTACGACAGTTTAGCAAACTGTTGGTTTCAGCCACTCACCCATCTCTCCGGATGATTAAATTCTGAATTAAGTTCCCATAATTGGGGGTGCAAAGATAAACAATCCTGTTTTATTCCAAAATTTTTTAGTATTTGGAATCTCTAAATTTAGTTACAGCAGGTTTTCTGCCAATGAAAGATAAACTTGTTATCATTAATATTCCGACTATTAATAGTATAATAGATGCTTCAGAATTTATTTGCCCCTTTTGGAAAATGATGTAATTTTGATTGGTAATTTTAATTCATAGTTTATCGTTTAACATATTAATAATCACATTAATTTAATTAAATTTATCCATTATGGGAAAGACTTTTGCAGAAAAGATTTTAGGCGGTGAATGTGGCAGCATCGTTTTTAAAAAGCCCAATATTGTGCTTACGCACGATAATACCGCAAGTATAGCCGGAACATTTGCCAAAATGGGAGGCATAAATGTGGCTGACCCAGATCAGTTACTCATAATCCTGGATCATAATGCCCCTCCAACCAATTCAAAGTTGGCTAATGATTACCAGAAAATCAGAGATATTGTTGAAAAACAAGGAATCAAGAAATTTCACGATGTGGGTGAAGGTATCTGCCACCAGTTGATGTCGTTGTACGCTCGTCCAAACATGATCATCGTTGGAAGCGATAGCCATACCTCTACAGCAGGAGCTTTTAACGCCTATGCAGCAGGTATTGATCGTACCGAAGCTGCCGGATTGTGGAAACAAGGCGAAACCTGGTTTCGCGTACCGGAATCGGTGAAAATCACCCTAAACGGAAAACTCAGCGAAGGCGTGTATGCCAAGGACCTGGCATTGTGGATCATCGGAATGATAGGCTCCAGCGGAGCTGATTATATGTCAATCGAATACCACGGTGAAGGTGCAAAAACTTTATCGGTAGCCGATCGTATGGTTTTGTGTAATCTGGCTTCGGAAATGGGTGCCAAAAACGCCGTTTTCCCTGCCGACGAAGTTCTGGAAACACATCTTGGTGAAAAAGTCAGAGGAACCTGGGCAGACCCGGATGCCAAATATTTGAAAGAAATAGTTATCAATCTTGGAGATGTATTTCCGGTGGTAGCTGCTCCGCACCATGTTGACAATGTTAAAGCCTTGTCGGAAGTTCAGGGAACCAAATTGAACCAGGCACTTATCGGTACCTGCACCAACGGTCGTATTGAAGACCTCCGTATTGCAGCAAAAATGCTTGAAGGGGAAAAAGTCCCCAGAAACTTCCAGCTTCTCGTAATTCCTGCATCGAAAACCATTTACATGCAGGCAATGAAAGAAGGTTTGATTGAGATATTTATGAATGCCGGTGCCAGTGTGCTTGCTCCTTCCTGTGGCCCATGCCTGGGAACCGGACAAGGCATTCCGGCCGACAATACCACCATCATCTCCACTGCCAACCGTAATTTTAAAGGCAGAATGGGTAATGGTGCTGCTTCCATTTACCTTGCTTCGCCTGCAACAGTGGCAATTTCTGCCATTCATGGCGAAATCACCGACCCGAGAGGCATCGTAGCCAACGATAAATATCCTTATCATGCCGAACAGAGTAAAACTGTAGATATCAAACAAGGTGAAGACCGTTACGCCCAGGGTACATGGAATTATGCCGATGTGGACAATCTGAATACCGACCAGATGTTTGCCGGCAAATTCACTTACGAAATCAACAGTTCGGAAGCTGAAAAGATTTTGCCGTTCCTGTTTAAAGGATTCGACGACAGTTTCTCAGAAAGAGTGAAAGCCGGTGATATCCTGATGGCTGGTGCCAATTTTGGTTGTGGCAGTTCGCGCGAACATCCTGCCGTGGGACTTTCCTTTGCAGGTGTAAAAGCCGTTATCTGCAAATCGGTTAACCGTATTTTCTACCGTTCGTCCGTAAACCAGGGTCTTCCCATCATTTTGGTTCCCGAAGCCGTAGGTGCTTACAAACAAGGTGATAAAGTGGGTATTGATTTTGCCAAGGGAATTATTACCGTCGGTGGAAAACAATTTACCTTTGCTCCACTTCCTGGAAAACTGATGGAAATTTTTAATGCAAAAGGGCTTGTTAACTACGTTAAAAACAAATAATAACCATTTTTAATTTATCAATGCTCTCTGATTCATTTCGTTTCAGAGAGCATTTCTCTTTTTATGAAAAAAAACACTATTTATAAAGCAGTTACTTTCGTTGTCCTTGCAATTTTTATTGGAATTGTTTCGCTGCACTTTCCAAAATATACCGGAAGATACCTGTTTTTTTTGCTTTTTTTCCTTTTCGACCTGTATTACTGGAGCTGGTGGCGTACCTACCTGCCACAACTGGAAGCAAACTTCCGAAAATTAGTCAGTATATTATTCTGGGTACCAATAAGCCTACTGCTTGTGTTTTTCGGAGCGTCCTCCGTGTATCCTTACACTGAATGGAATATTTACATCTGGAACTATGCCCTCGGACTTATTTTTTCCTTGTATTTAGCCCGTTTTATTCCATATACATTTCTGTTTTTAAATGATATAGTAAGACTCTTTATCAAGCTGTGGCATCGAGTAGCAAAAGGCGAAAAATATTGCCCCAAACGGTTCGATCGTTGGATAACCATAGGATCGTTTTTAAACTGGCTGTTTTTTGTTACATTGGTGATGGGAATGGTTATCGGTGCATGGGTTTTCAAAGTGAAGAAAGAAACCATTTACGTTGAGAATCTTCCCAAAACATTCAACGGATGGAAAATAGTACAGATATCGGACATCCACCTGGGAAACTGGATTTACAAAGGTCAATTGGAACGGGCAGTAAAAATGATCAACGACCAGCACCCCGACCTGGTGTTGTTTACCGGCGACATGGTAAATTATTCAACCCGGGAAACCATAGGTTATGAATCTATTCTGGCAAAAATATCCGCCAAACATGGCATTTATGCCGTCCTGGGCAACCACGATTACGGAGATTACACCTCCTGGAAGTCGCCCGAAGAAAAAGCGAATAACCTATTGCAATTAAAGAAATTTTATAAAAAACTGGGATGGAAATTGCTTTGTAACCAAAACGATCTGATCATTTGCGACAGCGACAGCCTCACCATCATCGGGGTAGAAAACTGGAGCAGGCATCGCCGTTTTCAAAAACGCGGGAATTTATCTATTGCTCTTAAAGGAGTGGAAAAAGTCTCCACACAATTCCTTCTCTCACACGACCCGTCTCATTTTGATAAAGAAGTAAGCTCTCATTTCCCCAATATTGATTTAACCCTTTCGGGACACACCCACGGCATGCAGTTGGGATTATGTTTTGGCAAAAAACGAATCAGCCCGGCTGCTTTAACCGAATGCTACTGGGGTGGACTTTACCACGTAAAAAACCAATATCTGAACGTAAGTTGCGGACTTGGAACCGTTGGCTACCCAGGCAGAGTGGGAATTCTTCCGGAAATAAACGTGATAGAACTTAGGGTAAAATAACCTTTAGGCACTCCAAACCTGTCAACGCTATTCAGGCATTAACAACACGCTGTTATGGGCTGGTTTTTGTCCTCATTATTCACATAAGCACTGATACACATATATATACAACAATCCATATTGTTTACAAAAACCTAATGTTCTAACTCAACAATCCCTTCTGTTTTGTTTAATTCTTCCTTATAAATATAACCCTTTTTCTCATAACCCAAATATATATGATTATTTCCAAAAGCATAACCTATATTTATTGTTGCTTCGAACTTTCCATTGGAATCAGTATAACCTGTAACCGCATTATCAGACCAATCACCACCATTCTTTTTGCCATCAGAAACTTTAACAAAAACACTATCTATTGGTTGCTTAGTTAATTTGTCAATAACTATGACCGAAATTTTCTCGTGAGTTTTACAGGAAACCCAAAATAGTGATAGAAAAATTATTAAAATGATAAACCGTAGTGCTTTCATTGTGATATTTTTTTTATTCCTACTCATTTGGCTTTTCGGTTTTTGCCCCGTTTTTAAAATGGTTTCTGGCCTCCACTTGTTATTTTTTGTTTTTATCAGTCGGTAATGGCTGTCAAGAAGTGTCAAAGTTAAGATTTATTTTATTCTATTCTGTCTGTTTGTCGTTCCTTAAACTTGCCCATAACGGTCGAGGCTATATGCGGTAAGGGATTGCGGGCTACTTTCTTGTCCACCGACACCGAAGTTTGAGCGGGGCAGAATGCTTGAATTGCCACTGAAACCCTTATTGCTGCTACACTTTGTTATGCGGTCGGCTTTTTTATCTTCAGTTTTCATTCCTCAATTTCGATGTAAATAATTTGCCAATTTTTATGATATTTATTTTTACAATCTAAGTAATTTTTTTAATTCAGTTCTAAGTCGTTCATTTAAAAAAGATGTGAAATTCATATCTAATGGAGGAGGGTCTTTTTCACAAGCGTACCTCATTTTAACAAAATGATTGCTGTGCAATTCCAAAAAATAATCAAAACTTCCGAATTCAAACGTGCTAATTATTTTATTTAAAGTCTCTATTTCCTTATTTTCAAATTTGTCTTTTTTGTCAAGGTTATTAAGGTATTGATTTAATTGGGTTTCTAATAATTCTTTAGAATAAGAAATATGAATTTTCGGTTGAAATTCGTTTTTTATAGTTTCTTTTAACTTTCTACAAGATTCATGATTTAATAAGTCTTTTATTTCATGACATTTAGGATGATTGCCCTTGTGAAAAAACATTATTCCTTTTATTAGCAACTCCGCAGAAAAAGCATGGTGAGTGCCAACAATTACTATTTCAAAGTTTTTATACGCTACAGGGTTTTCATTAAATTTAGTTTTTGAATGTTTACTTGCAAGTTCAGCAGCAACTATAAAATATTCAGCTTGTGCATAATATTTACGTGCAACGATTTTATTATTTTCATCCATAATCATTTGTCTTATAAATTTCCTGAATTATTAAAGCTTAACAATTAAATATTTTTTCTGTTTTTAAGCTGCCGCATAGCGTCTGTATAACCCCCATATGGCGGTTATTTCGTAATTAGTTACCTTTTTTTAATGTCCAAATTTACACAAATACTGAATATCTCAAATTATCTGTTTTTTTACTTCGGCAAACGGCAAAATCAATCTTACTAAATTATGAACTGCAAAAATTTGTGCTATCCGGCAACATTATTAAATATTTTCTGATATCAGAAACCAGCCGGAAACAGTTGTTTTATTACACACTATTGCCATGTTGCGGCCAATGTTGAAAAGCATTTTAAAAATCTTTTCAAAATTTCAGACTGCTTCGGTAAAATTTCTTTAATTTCGCTTCGTTTTACGAAAAACACTTATTCAGCAATTCAATAAACGAAACACGAAATGGCAAAAGTAAAAGGAAGCATCGTTATAGATGTTGAAAAATGCAAGGGATGTGAAGTGTGCATGACTGCCTGTCCCGAAGAAGTGATTTCCATGTCGAAGCTTGTTAATGGCAAAGGATATCATTTTGCAGAACCGGTTAAGGATACCTGTACCGGTTGCACCAATTGCGCCGTTGTTTGTCCCGACGGAGTAATAACAGTTTACAGGGCAAAAATTAACGATTAAATCAACCCATAAAATACACAAGGGAATGAAAGAATTACGATTAATGAAAGGCAACGAAGCCATAGCCGAAGCGGCTATTCGCGCAGGTGCCGACGGCTATTTCGGATATCCCATTACTCCCCAGTCGGAGGTTATGGAATACCTGATGGCAGAAAAGCCCCACGAACGAACCGGTATGGTGGTTCTGCAGGCTGAAAGCGAAGTGGCATCCATCAACATGGTGTATGGTGGTGCCGCTTGTGGTAAAAAGGTGATGACATCTTCATCAAGTCCTGGCATAAGTCTTATGCAGGAAGGAATCTCGTACATTGCAGGTGCCGAACTGCCCTGCCTGGTGGTAAACGTTGTACGCGGCGGTCCCGGACTGGGAACCATCCAGCCTTCGCAGGCTGATTATTTCCAAACAGTAAAAGGTGGCGGACACGGCGATTACAAGCTCATCACCCTTGCTCCTTCATCCGTTCAGGAAATGTATGATTTTGTTAAATTAGCTTTTAATCTCGCTTTTAAATACCGCAATCCGGCAATGATACTTTCTGACGGAGCTATCGGACAGATGATGGAAAAAGTAGAACTCGACGAACAGGTTCCCCGCTTTACCCGTGAAGAAATTGAAAAAAATACCCCTTGGGCTACTTTCGGAAAACCGGCAACCCGTAGTCATAACATCATCACATCACTCGAACTGGATCCCAACAAACAGGAAAAAGTTAACCTTCGTATCCAGGCTAAATACCGCGAACTGGAAGCAAAAGAGGTGCGTTACGAAACCATACAATGCGACGACGCCGAATATATTTTCGTAGCTTACGGACTCAGTGCACGCATCTGCATGAAATCTATCGAGCTAGGCAGAGCCAAAGGCATTAAGGTTGGATTGCTCCGCCCCATCACCCTGTATCCTTATCCCTACAAAGCATTGAATCAAATGGCAGACAGGGTTAAGGGCATGCTTTCGGTAGAAATGAGTGCCGGACAAATGGTGGAAGACGTTCGCCTTGCCGTTGAAGGCAAAGTAAGAGTAGAACACTACGGAAGGTTTGGCGGAATTATCCCGACCCCTGCCGAAGTAATTGACGCATTGGAACACAAAATTATCGGAGGAAAATAAAATGGCAGATATTAATGTAGAAATTCGCAAACCAGAAAATTTAGTGTATCGCCGTACCTCGGTGCTTACCGATAATATTATGCACTACTGCCCAGGCTGCGGACACGGAACTGTGCACCGCATAATTGCCGAAGTAGTTGAAGAAATGGGTATTCAAAGCGAAACCATTGCCATTGCACCAGTAGGTTGCTCGGTTTTGGCTTATAATTATTTCGATATTGACTGCCAGGAAGCCGCTCATGGACGTGCCCCCGCACTTGCCACGGCTGTTAAAAGGCTGATGCCTGAAAAATTTGTATTTACTTACCAGGGTGATGGCGACCTTGCCGCTATCGGTACTGCCGAAACCATCCATGCCTGTAACCGCGGCGAAAACATTACCATATTTTTTGTTAACAACGGAATCTACGGTATGACCGGCGGACAAATGGCGCCCACAACCCTCGAAGGGATGAAAACCGCCACTTCGCCCTATGGGCGCGATATCCACACTATGGGAAACCCGCTTAAAATGACTGAACTGGTTGCCCAGCTTCCGGGTACTATTTATGTTACCCGCCAAAGTGTACACACTCCTGCCAATGCACGCAAAGCCAAACGTGCCGTTCGCAAAGCACTGGAAAGCCAGAAACTCGGAAAAGGTACTTCCTTCATCGAATTTGTTTCTAACTGCAACTCGGGCTGGAAACTTACACCCGTGCAAGCTAACAAATGGATGGAAGAAAATATGTTCCCCTTCTACCCGCTTGGAGACATTAAGAATACGATTGAGTAAAAAAAAGTGTTTGGTTTTAGCTTTTTAGTAAAAAAAATTCTCAAAACTCAAAACACTGTATTTGAAACTTATTAAAGAAACTTCAAACTTTAAAAAAATGACTGAAGAAATCATCATAGCCGGATTTGGCGGACAAGGAGTCCTTTCGATGGGGAAAATCCTTGCCTATTCCGGTGTAATGCAAAATAAGGAAGTAAGCTGGATGCCTTCCTACGGACCCGAAATGCGCGGCGGCACTGCAAACGTTACCGTTATCATCAGCGACGAACGCATCAGTTCCCCCTCGCTGAATGCTTTCGACACCGCCATTATCCTTAACCAGCAATCAATGGATAAATTTGAAAACAGTGTAAAACCGGGTGGCGTTCTGTTGTACGACCCTAACGGAATTACCCGTTGTCCGCAACGCAAAGACATTAATATTTATTCCATCGAAGCCTACGACGAAGCCGCAAAACAAGGCTTGCTCAAAGTCTTCAATATGATAGTGCTTGGCGGTTTCCTTAAACTGAAACCGTTGGTAGGACCGGAATACATCCGTAAAGGATTGGAAAAATCGTTGCCAAAACGCCATCATAACCTTATTCCTGAAAACGAAAAGGCTATAGAAAAAGGTAAAGAGATAATTAAACCTGTGCACCTGGTTAGTTAATCTTCGGATTTTTATTTCTGTACCACAAAACGAAGGATGTTTTCCACAGGGGGAGACATCCTTTTTTGTTTAAATAACTTTTTGTAAGTTCGTACGGGATAAATCGTAGTTAGCATCTATAAAATTAAAAAACATAAGGTAATGCAGTTAAAAGATTTTCTCGAACAAAAATACCTCGAATACAACCAGCCATCGTTCATACCAGCCGACCCCATCAGCATCCCTCATCGTTTTACACTAAAAGAAGACATCGAAATAGCCGGATTTCTCACTGCCATCATCGCATGGGGAAACCGCAAAAGCATACTCGCATCAGCCAACCGCTTGATGGAGGCTATGAAACCCTCACCTTACCAGTTTATTATCAATTACAGTCCCTCGGTTTCACAGGCAAATCAGGTGAAACACTTCGTTCACCGTACCTTCAACAGTTTCGATCTGCTTTTCTTTTTCGAATCGCTTCATAACATTTATCATCAAC
This sequence comes from Lentimicrobiaceae bacterium, assembly GCA_023227965.1. Taxonomy (NCBI): domain Bacteria; kingdom Pseudomonadati; phylum Bacteroidota; class Bacteroidia; order Bacteroidales; family Lentimicrobiaceae; species Lentimicrobiaceae bacterium. The sequence continues at coordinate 54,599 of JALOCA010000008.1, forward strand.
ATGGCGGACTCGAAGCAGTGTTTTCACGCAATATAAATCCTGAAAGTATTAACGTTAAGGATACAATAACCAGCTTCAGGGATATTTTTTTCGAACTGCCACATTTACATCGTACCGAAAAACATCTTTCAAATCCCCAAACAGGTTCAGCCGCCAAACGCATCAATATGTTCCTACGCTGGATGGTACGCAAAGACCCTTATGGAGTTGACTTTGGCATCTGGAACAACATTCAGCCAAATCAGCTTTGCATTCCGCTCGATATACATTCGGGCAGGGTTGCCCGCCGCCTCGGACTCCTTAACCGTAAACAAAACGACTGGAAAGCAGTGGAAGAACTCACCGCAGAACTGAAAAAATTCGACCCCTCTGACCCGGTAAAATACGACTTCGCCCTCTTCGGAACCGGGGTATCGGAAGGTTTTTAAACGTATTTTTGCCAAAAAATAAACTATGCTTTGTATCAAACGAATCCAGACCAATCCGTATTTCAACCTTGCTGCCGAAGAATATTTTCTCAAAGAATTTACGGAAAATATTTTCATGTTGTGGCGAAACGAACCTTGTGTCATCGTCGGGAAACACCAAAATACCCTCGCTGAAATAAATCTTGATTATGTAAATGCACACCATATTCCCGTAGTACGCCGTCTGTCGGGTGGAGGGGCAGTTTTCCACGACCTGGGCAACCTGAACTTTACTTTCATTCAGAATGGCGAGCACGAAACCCTCATTGATTTCCGGAAATACACCCAACCAATCCTCGATATTTTACTCAAACTCGGCATCAATGCCCGTTTCGAAGGAAGGAACGACCTTACTATTGATGGAAAAAAATTTTCTGGTAATGCCGAACATATTTTCAAAAACCGCATCCTCCATCACGGCACCCTCCTGTTTTCATCACAAATGACCGACCTCACCGCCGCACTGAAAGTTGACCCTTCCAAATTTCAAGACAAAGCCATAAAATCTGTCCAGAGCCGGGTTACCAACATCAGCGAACACCTGCACAGTCCGTTGGATGTTTTGCAATTCAAAGAAATGGTGATGAACCATATAATGGAAATGTATCCCGAAACTTACCTCTACGAAATGACAGAAAATGATATTGCCGGAATTTCATCGCTTAAAGAAAAAAAATACAGCACCTGGAAATGGAATTTCGGTTACTCACCTAAATACAAACTTCAAAAATCTATCAAGACAACAGGTGGCAAACTCGATTTCGACCTCGATGTAAAAGACGGAATTATAATAGATATTCAAATCTTTGGAGATTTTTTTAACAAACACGACATCCTTGATGTAAGCCTGTTACTAAAAGGCATTCCCCACGAAAAAAACTTCATTCGAAGTGAACTATCAAAAATCAATTTTGAAGATTATTTCCCGCAAATTGAATCAGAAGAGTTTATCAATGGACTTTTCTGAAAACAATTTTAAAACTAAATAATATGAAGAAATCATTTTTCCAAAAAGTCTTCACACTCGGATTGATTGCTTCTATACTTTTTTCGTGCCAAAGCAACAATAAGCCCTATAACAAACCAAGTACTCGTAATTTACAGGCAATAGAATATGCTCTTTCCGAATTTAGCAACACACTTGCCAATGAAGAAATCAGATTTGACAATATTGACTCAATCCTGATTCATTTCATCGAACATAACGATGTCATTTTTGGTTCAGCCTTTGGATTTATTCCTACCAAAAAACCCGATGGAAGTGATTCTCTTTGTGCCCGATACGCCTACCGGAAAAATGGGAAAATCGTCAGCATTGGTCTTCCGGCAAATTACGATTATCCTAATGACGACTGGTATGCAGTACCTATGAAAAAGTCACGGGCTTATTGGACAAAGCCCTACTACGATAGCGGAGCAGCAAAAATCTGGATGATGTCGTGTGCAATACCTATTTACAATAATATTGAAAAAAAAATTATCGGTGTAGTTACCGCCGACTTGTCGCTCGAAAAGTAAAAACCTGATGAAAAACCAGAAAAAGGCTTATATTTTTGCTTTTATGTCAGTTGCATGCTGGGCAACCGTGGGTTCAGCTTTTAAAATTACCCTGCGATACGCCGACACTTACCAGTTAGTAACTTACTCATCATTTGTTGCAATGTTGGTATTGCTACTTTGGTTAAGCATACAAAAGAATGGTTTTTCCAGGATTTTAAAAACTACAAAGAAGCAAATACTCCGTTCTGCTTTTCTCGGCTTTTTGAATCCTTTTCTTTATTATTTAATCCTTTTTAAGGCATATTCGCTTCTGCTAGCCCAGGAAGCTGTAGCATTGAATTATTTATGGCCAATCATGCTTGTTTTACTTTCGATACCATTACTCAAACAACGTATCGGAATAAAAAATGTAATGGCATTATTGGTAAGTTTTTCCGGAACTTTGCTTATTGCTACTGGAGGGAAATTGCGGGAAATGCATTTTTCTGAACCGGTCGGAGTAAGTCTCGCCCTGTTAAGCACTATAATCTGGGCTTTATATTGGATAATGAATATGAAAGATACCAGAGATGAACTTCCAAAACTCTTCTGGAATTTCCTTTTTGGTTTTGTTTACAGTGTAATTACGCTGTTATTATTTTCAAAATTTCAGCCAGATAATATCAAGGCAATTACGGGTATGGTTTACATTGGCTTATTCGAAATGGGGATCACCTTTGTATTATGGCTAAAAGCATTAAAATATTCAGTAACCACAGCAAAAGTGAGTAACCTTATATACCTCTCGCCCTTTTTATCGCTGATAATAGTGCATTTTGCAGTTGGAGAACCAATACTTCCATCAACATTAGCTGGACTTGGGCTAATAATAAGTGGAATACTTTTTCAACAATATGTTAGTGCTAAAAATACTTAGCAATAGTTGAAAGTAAATCTCCCGGACGAATGGGTTTTGACAGGTAATTATCACAACCTGCTTCTAAACTCAACTCGCGTTCACCAAGCATAGCATAAGCTGTTTGAGAAATTATTGGCAAATTAGGTTTCATTACTTTAATCTTCCGGGTAGCTTCGTATCCATTCATCACCGGCATCTGAATATCCATCAAAACAAGGTCAATATCAGAATTATTCAAACAAATGTCCACTGCCTCCTGACCGTCTTTTGCCCAAATCAGATTTGCTTCGGTTTTGCGAAGTACGGCTTCAGCAAACTGGTAATTCGACGGCACATCTTCTGCAATCAGGATGGTCTTCCCTTTCCAGTTGTAAATGGAAGCTTTATCTGTTTTTTCATTTCTTTCTTTCTCTGTTACTGAAGTATCGTGGGATTTATCGTAAGGGAGAGTGAAATAAAAATCGGAACCCTTTCCAACTTCCGACTGCACCCAGATATCTCCACCCATTAGCTTTAAAAGGTTTTTTGATATAGTAAGCCCTAATCCAGTACCACCAAATTTCCGGGTAAAAGAGTCGTCAGCCTGCCGGAACCGGTCGAAAATCACCTCCCGGCTCTCTTTTGCAATTCCTATCCCGGTATCTTTAACAAAGAATTGGATTATATTATTCTGCAAAGTATATCCAAATTCTATTTTTCCTGAATCAGTAAATTTCATTGCATTACCAATCAGGTTTGTATAAACCTGCCTCAGACGCAAGGCATCAGTGTGAATAGTGAAACCGGAAATATCATTTGCTTTGGAAAGAATAATTTCAACTTTGGAATTTTGGTTTTTATTTTTAAAATATTCAAACAACTGATTTAGCATCAAATTGAGCTGGCAAGGCGATTTTGAAATTTGTATTTCACCGGCTTCTATTTTGGCAATATCAATAATATCGTTGATAAGATTGAGCAACACATTCCCATTTTCACTTATCAGCCGAATATATTCCTCTTTTTCATCCTGTTGCAAATTGGCTTCCGAGAGCAGTGAAGAAAAGCCAATAATGGCATTCATAGGGGTTCGGATTTCGTGCGACATATTGGAAAGAAAAGCCGTCTTTAATTTATCCGATTCTTCCGAACGCATTTTTTCTTTCAGCAAAGCCAAATGGTCCTTTTTACTCTGGGTTATATTACGTACAATAGTTAAAAATTCATGTTCGGAAAGCATGACATGCCTTGATTCATAATATTTTTTTTCATTATTTATAAACAACTCATATTCAAACGTATGTATTGACCGGCTTCGGGAACATATCTTCATAGCATTTTGCACTTCTGAAAAGATAGAACCTCCCAGAATATCCCTTATATGCTTACCCTTGGCAGAGCCAGTGGTAATAAAAAATTCTTTCTGACTATTCAAATAATAGTCAAGAATATAGCCATCTGAATTATAAATAAACATTACATCGGGAATTGCCCGAAGTATAGCCTGTATGCGTTTATTAGAGTCAATGATTTCGTTTTCGGCTTTTTTTCTTTCAATGGATAATGCTACCTGGTTGGAAACATACTGAAGCATTTCAAGGTCATCTTCGGTATAAGCATTTTCATCAGTATAGCTTTGAACTACAAGAGCTCCAATTGGAGTATCTTTTGTTTTCAGTGGCACTCCCAGCCATACTTTACTTGGTGTTCCTACTAACTCAATATGACCATCACATTCAAGTTCATCTATTTTTTTTTCGTCAGCAAGAATCGGAATATCGTTTTTAATAACATAAGCTGTCAAAGTTTTTCCTGCTGGAAAAACTTGAAAAGTATCTTTAATATCAACAATATATGGAAGCGATAACTCATCTTTTTCCTTGTTATATAGCGCAATAAAAAAATTTGTTGTATCTATTATTTCGGAAAGTGCAGACTTGATCACCTGAAATAATTCGTTTAAATCGTAGGTAATATTAACTGCCTGAGCAATTTGGTAAGCAATAGTCTGAATTTTTTCAACCCTGTTTCTTTTTTTCTTTTCGGCTGCTTTAAATAAAATTGACTTTATTGCGATGGGGATACGCATATAATGTCTCTGCGATTTGATTATATAGTCGTCGAGTCCTTCTTTCATTGCTTCAACTGCAATTTCTTCGCCGGCAGAACCGGTAAACATAATAACCGGTTGTAACGGATTTTTCTTTTTTATAGCCCGGGTAACTTCTATGCCATTTGTCCACCTGAGCATGTAATCTGTAATAACCACATCATAATTCAGTTTCTCCAAAGCCAAGGAAAACTCTTCGTTGTTAATAACTTCAATGGGCTCTATTTCAAATTCTTTTTTGAGTTCCCTAATAATTAAAAATCTGTCGTCGGGGTTATCGTCAACGATGAGAATACGAATTTTATCAGACATTTTATTAAATTAGATTTTATTGTAATAGATTACAAAAATATACAATTTTTTTTGTCAAGTACATTATTTTTTTAAACATAAACGAAACGTACTTCCCTTGCCTATCTCTGATTCCACTTCAATCCGGGCATTGATGCGTTCGGTTGCTTTTTTTACAATTGACAGACCTATTCCTATACCTGGGTAAGATTCAATGCCATGCAAGCGTTCGAATGCTTCAAAAATTAGTTTGAGCTTCGGTGACGGTATTCCTATCCCATTGTCTTTTACACTATAATAAACATATTCAGAAGTTTCTGAAGTAAATATTTCAACCTTTGGTTTTTTGCCCTTTTCAACAAATTTTACAGCATTCGACAGCAAATTGGAAATAATCTGTATCAGTACATCGTGGTCGGAAATTACTACAGACATAGGGCAAATTATATTTATTTCAGCATTTTCACTTATAGCACCTTCGAAGTAGTGTTTGACAATTTCTTTAGAAATTTTTTCAAGATTCAAGGTATGCATTCTGACATCGGAGTTACTAATTCTACTAAAATTAAGCAAACTATTAATCATAGTATCTTGATAGACCGCAGCGTTATCTATTCTTAAAATATATTTTTGACCAAGCTCGGGAATATTTTTATAAAAATCTTCTTTCATAGCTTTTATATACCCCTGTATCACCCTGTTTGATGCAACAAGTTCATGAGAAATGTTCAGTGCAAATCTTTCAAATTCTTTGCTTTTTTCTTCCAATTGCAAAGAGCGTTCTTTTAATTTTGTTTCCAATAACTTATTGTATTCGTTCAGTTTATCTTCGTATTGTTTTCTATCATTTTCTCTTTCAGTTATATCTTCTATAATCAAAACAGAACCAATTAATTGATTATTTTTTGTAAATACAGGACTACCGTTCAATTTAAAAAAAATGATTTTTTGTTTATTTGAAATATATTTCCCCTCAAGATATACTTCTTCCCCCGAAACAACTTGCGAAATAGCTTTATTTATATTATTATCTCTTATTAATTTTATAGGATTTTTTTCCTTGTAGTCCCTCTCACCTGCATCTAATATTTCATACATGCGCTTGTTAATTTCTACAATTTTTCCCTCATTATCAAGAAGAACCATGCCCATGGGAGAATTGTAAAAAAGCATCTTGATATTAACAAGTTGTTGAAGATTTATGCGTTTAAGTTTTTTATGTACATTATTTTGTATTGACTTCATCTATAGTTTTACATTTAATTGATTTTCAAAATTACAAATTGTTTATAATGTATCTTTGCAAAATGAAAAAAAAGATTGCTTTCCATACTTTTGGGTGTAAATTAAATTTTTCGGAAACTTCTTCCATATTAAGACAATTTATTGAAAAAGATTACCATGTGGTTGATATGTCTGAAGTCGCCGATATTTATGTGATTAATACCTGTACTGTAACAGATAATGCTGAAAAAAAATGTATTACGGCAATTAAACAAGCTAAAAAACGTAATCCGGATGCAAGAATAGCAGTTATAGGTTGTTTTTCTCAGGTTAACGCTTCCGAAATTGCCAACATCGGGGGCGTAGATATCATCATGGGTAATGTTGACAAATTTGATTTACAACAAAAAATAGAAGAATTAGGAGAACCGCATTCTCCTGAAATTTATAATCAGAGTATCAATAAAGAAACCAAATTTATTCCTTCTTTTTCGGCAAATGACCGTACTCGTTCGTTTTTTAAAGTACAGGATGGATGCGATTATTTTTGCACTTATTGTGCCATCCCCCATGCCCGTGGAAGAAGCAGGAGCGATACGATTAAAAACACCGTGGAAACTGCTAAGGCAATTGCAGCAAAAGGAATAAAAGAAATTGTACTTACCGGGATCAATCTGGGCGAATTTGGAAAAAATAACGACGAAAACCTGCTGATGCTCATTAAAGAACTCGAAAAAATAAAAAATATCCAACGCATCCGGATATCCTCCATTGAACCCAATTTGATCAACGAAAAATTGATCGAATTTATGTCTCATTCACAAACGTTTTTGCCACATTTTCACATTCCGCTGCAATCTGGCTCTAATACAGTGTTGAAAGCAATGAACAGAAAATATACAAGAGAATTATTTGCCGATAAAGTAGAAAAAATTAGAAAACTTATACCACATTGCTGTATTGCTTGTGATATAATAGTCGGTTTTCCGGGTGAAACTGACGCCCATTTTACCGAAACTTCTGATTTTTTAAAGCAAACACCCATTTCATACGCACATGTTTTTTCTTATTCAGAAAGGAAACATACTGCATCCCAGCATATTTTTCCTAAAATACCCGCAAAAACTATTAAAGAGCGTAGCAAATCTCTTCATTTATTTTCGGAGGAGAAGAAAATGGAATTTTACAGGCAAAATATTGGATACGAAGCCCGTGTTTTGTGGGAAAGTGATACTGAAAATGGCTTCATGTACGGCTTTAGTGATAACTATCTCAGGGTAAAAACAAAATTTAATCCTATTTTGATTAATGAAATTAATAACATACATTTGACAATCATTGATTCTGATGGAATTTTTATCTGGAATCAGGAGTAACGACTCTGCTTTTCAATAAAAAAAATGAAAGAAAAATCCTCAGTAAAAGAATCACTTACTCAATAATTTTATCTATATAGTCTGATGGAATATCTTGAAAAATTATGCCAGGAAGTTATACTGATTAGCAAAGAAGCCGGTAGCTATATTTTATCTGAAAAGCAGAATATTAATCAAAATTCTATTGAAAAAAAAGGGATTAACGACCTGGTAACCTTTGTGGACAAAACATCGGAAAAAAAGATAAAGCAAAAGCTAACATTATTGCTGCCCAAAGCAGGAATAATTGCAGAAGAATCAGCTTCCGAAGCTGAATTAAACACGAAATATACCTGGCTGATTGACCCCCTTGATGGAACAACCAACTTTGTACATGGAGTTCCTTTTTACTCGGTGAGTATAGCCTTAGCCTGCCAAAACGAAATTGTTTTAGGGGTGGTGTACGAGCCCAACCGCAACGAATGTTTTTATTCATGGAAAGGAGCCCCGGCTTTTTTAAACGATAATGTAATCCGAATTTCTCCTACTAAAAAACTGGCTGAGGCGTTGATAGGCACGGGTTTTCCCTACTCCGACTTTTCCGTTTTACCCCAATATCTTAACGTATTTACCTATCTTTTACAACATTCAAGAGGCATTAGGCGCCCGGGTTCGGCAGCCGTTGATCTTGCTTATGTAGCTTGCGGACGCTTCGATGCATTTTTTGAATACGGACTACATCCCTGGGATGTTGCAGCCGGTGCATTCCTGGTACAGCAGGCAGGCGGTACTGCCGGTACATTCAACAATACCTGCAATTACATTTTTGGTAAAGAAATTATCGCAGCTAACTCATTTATTTTTAATGAATTGCTGACTGTTTTTGGAAAAAAATATTTTATATAAATTTATTCCAATATTTTTAATGAATAAGATAAGACTATTAATTGCATTATTTTTATTTACTTGTTGTATAAATGCATCGCTTTTAGCTCAGGTTTCGATAAAAACAGGAAGAACAAAAGTTGTTTATATATTTGATATAAAAAAAGAAATAGCTCCGCCAGTTGTACGCAGTACACAAAAAGCATTCAGAGATGCAGTACAATTAAATGCAGATATTATTTTAATTTATTTAAATACATATGGTGGATTGTTAGATGCAGCCGATTCCATCCGTACGATGATACTGCGTTCAAAAAAGCCTGTTTATGTATTTATAAATCACAATGCCGCTTCAGCCGGAGCACTAATTTCGCTTGCATGCGACAGTATTTATATGAGCCCTGGCGCCAATATTGGTGCTGCTACTGTTGTTGACCAGGAAGGCAGACCGTTACCTGACAAATACCAATCGTACATGCGTTCGCTAATGCGTAGTACTGCAGAAGTTAATGGGCGTAATCCACAGATAGCCCAAGCGATGGTTGACCCCAGAATAAAAATTCCGGGAGTTACCGATTCGGGGCAGGTGGTAACATTTACAACCTCGGAAGCCATTAAAAATAATTTTTGCGAAGGAGAAGCCTCTTCTGTTGATGAAGTGCTTAAATTGGCAGGAATTTCTAACTATAAAATTATAAAACAACACCTTAGCCTTATAGACCGATTGATTGGATTTTTAATTAATCCCTTCGTAAGCGGAATACTCATCATGCTGATAATTGGAGGAATATATTTTGAACTACAAATACCGGGCATTGGATTTGCATTGTTGGTCGCAATAGTTGGGGCATTGTTATATTTTGCCCCACTTTATCTCGAGGGCTTGGCTACCCATTGGGAAATACTTATTTTTATAGGAGGATTAATACTTTTATGCCTCGAAATTTTTGTTATACCCGGATTTGGTGTTGCCGGAATTAGTGGAATAGCATTGATAATAGCAGGTCTTACACTTAGTATGGTAGGCAATAGGGGATTCGATTTTACCCAATTTTCAATTCTTACACTCATAAAGCCCGTTTTTATTGTAGTTATTGCTTTATTCCTTTCCATACTCGGGTCTATTTTACTCAGTAAAAAAATTTTTACCAATAATACTCGCCTTAAAAGCCTTGCATTAAATACAATACAAAAAAAGGAAATGGGATTCAGCGTTTCTGATCCACAAAAAATCAACCTGATTGGAAAAACGGGGACAGCAAAAACCATTTTACGACCTTCCGGAAAAATTGAAGTTGAAGGAGATGTGTATGATGCGTCTGCCGAAATCTCTTATATTGAAAGTGGTGAAAAAATCATTGTGATTAAATACGAATCAGCACAACTTTTTGTCAGGAAATTATAATTTTGCACACATTTTGACCTAAAATAGCCCGATATTAATGAAATATACCGTTTTAGTTTGTTTATTACACATATTTTCTATTACATATGTTTGGGCACAGTCTTCTTCTATAAAGATTGCACAAGCAAAACGGACAGCACAACCGCCAAAAATTGATGGTAATCTTTCCGATTCAGTATGGAACAGTGCGCCTGTAATTAATCAATTTATACAGAACGACCCGGACTTTAATACTCCTTCCACCTTTCCTACTGAGGTGCGTATTCTTTTTGATGATTACGCCATATACGTGGGAGCAATGCTGTATGATACCCATCCCGATAGTATTTTAATGCAACTTGGCGAACGCGACGACGAAAATGTGAATGCAGATAAGTTTGGAATTGCATTTGATACGTATCATAACCATCTGGATGCTTACACTTTTTTGGTTACAGCCTGCGGAGTGCAAATTGATTACAGGCAATCGGACAATACTTTCGATGCGGTATGGGAAAGCAAAACACAAACAACAAAAAACGGATGGATAGCTGAATTGAAAATACCCTATTCTGCACTACGTTTTCCGATGGTTCCCAACCAGGAATGGGGCTTACAAGTATACAGGGGAGTACGCCGGTATCGGGAATTGGATCAATGGGCGCTCGAACAAAAAGGATCAAATAACACACTTATTTACTGGGGCACTATCTCAGGAATAGAAAATATTCAGGTTCCTTTGCGGCTTTCCGTTACTCCCTACTTTTCTTTGTATGGAGAGCATTACCCATACAATATCAAAGGGAAAAACAATTACTCGACTTCATTTAACGGGGGAATAGACTTGAAATTAGGCCTGGACGAAAGCTTTACTCTCGACATAACTCTTTTGCCAGATTTCAGCCAGGTACAATCGGATAATGAAATTAAAAACCTTACGGCTTTCGAAACTGAGTACCCCGAACAACGTCCCTTTTTCAAGGAAGCTGTTGACCTGTTTCAAAAAGGCGGGTTATTTTATTCACGAAGAATAGGAGAAAGACCGTCTGGATTTTACGAAGTGGAAAATCAACTGAAAAAAGGGGAGTATATAACTGAAAATCCGTCGAAGGCAGAATTGGTAAACGCCACTAAAATTTCAGGCAGAAATAAAAATGGACTTGCTATCGGTATTTTCAATGCAATGACAGAAAATACTTATGCCAAAGTTACCGATTCGCTTACCGGAAAAACCCGCAAAGTATTGACAGAGCCTTTTGCCAACTACAACATCGTTGTTTTTGATCAGGCAATGAAAAACCATTCTTCATTTTATCTTGTTAATACAAATGTTATCAGATACAAAGGTGGCGATGATGCCAATGTTACTGCAGGAGGTCTTACCCTGAACGATAAAAAAAGCATATACCAATTGCAATTATATAGTGCGTTAAGTCAAAATTTTACAGAAACAGACACTTCTAACAATGTATTTATTGATAAACTTGGGGCTAAATACAGCGCCGGTATTTCAAAAACAAGAGGCAATTTTAAATTTAATGTATCCGAAACGGTCATTGACCAATATTTCGAAATTAATGATATGGGACTGCTGTTTCGCAATAACGAAAAGTTGTTCTATGCCGACGCATCCTATTCCATCTACAAACCATTCTGGATTGTAAAAGACATTACCAACTCCTTATCCTACGATTATATTACCAATTATCTAAGCGGGAAAATACGACTATCGCGATTGCAGTACCAACTTGACGGTACATTTACTAACTATCTGAGTTTTTGGTCAGGAACAAATACCATGCTGAACGAATGTTACGACTATCAGGAGCCCCGTACAAATGGAAGATATTATATCTCACCTAAATACAATAGCGCATGGATAGGATTTTCTTCTGATTACCGAAAGCCATTTGCTTTAGACTGGAGTTTTACTATTACAGAAGCCCCACGCGACAATTTTATTTCATATTATTCTGAAATTACTCCTATTTTCAGGATAAACGACCACCTTTCGTTCGACCATACTTTCAGTTCCGATTTTCAATACAACGATATCGGATTTGTAAATAACGACAGCCTGATAATTTTCGGAAGACGAGATATTACCACCATTAATAATACATTAACAGGGAAATATATGTTTAATAACAAAGCTTCATTGTCGTTGCGGGTTCGGCATTATTGGTCGAAAGGCGAATACAATAAATATTTTGCCCTCAAAGATGATGGAACACTTGTTCTTAACTCCATTTACAATGATGAAAATGATTTTAATTTCAACGCTTTCAATATTGACCTTGTTTATGGTTGGTGGTTTGCGCCTGGCAGTATTATCAATATTGTCTGGAAAAACGCTATCATAAATGAAGAAACTGCTATTGAAAATAAATATTTCACCAATTTAAAAAATACTTGGGAACAACCCCAGGCAAATAGCCTGGCATTTAAAATACTTTACTATTTCGATTATCAAAATATTAAAAAATCAAAAAAAAGAAATACCACAACATAAACCTATCAAAGCCGTTATAATTTAGCATGATTAAAGCCGACAACATATACAAATCCTACGGAGCGCTCAGTGTATTGAAAGGGATAAGCCTGGAAGTTAATAAAGGCGAGATTGTTTCGGTAGTGGGAGCTTCCGGTGCAGGAAAATCTACCTTGCTACATATTATTGGAACCCTTGACCGCGCAGATAAAGGCAATCTATTAATAAACAATATTGATATTAACAAATTAAATAATAAAAGTCTTGCAAGTTTTCGTAATAAACATATCGGTTTTGTTTTTCAATTTCATCACCTGCTCCCTGAATTTACAGCCATTGAAAACGTGTGCATTCCCGCATTCATAGCAAAATCTGCTGTGAAAAAAACAGAAGGGAAAGCAAAGCAACTGCTTGATCTTTTAAATCTTAACGACAGAATACACCACAAACCTTCCGAATTATCGGGTGGCGAACAACAACGGGTAGCCGTTGCAAGAGCCTTAATCAACAACCCTGATGTGGTTCTTGCTGACGAACCTTCGGGCAACCTCGATTCTGCCAATGCCCGTGAGCTGCACCAGTTGTTCTTCAATTTAAGAGAAAAATTTCAGCTTACCTTCGTCATCGTAACTCATAATCAAGAGCTGGCAAACATGGCTGACAGAAAACTCACCATTAAAGACGGAATATTTAGTGAATAACATAACCCCTTATAATAGTTAAACATGAAACTTATTCTTCCACTTTCAATATTCTTTTGTATATTTTTTCACACCATTGCCGCACAGAATGCCGACAGTGCAGCACAGCAATTGCAATTCAAAAAGTTTGAAAACTACATCGTGCAGGGAGAAGAATTTTTAAAGGTAAAAGAATATAAAAAAGCAAAAACACAGTACCAGCAGGCATTACTTATCTACCCTGAAGCCTTGTATCCAAAAGATAAAATTGAGCAGATCAATAAAATATATAATGATCCTGACGACGAGCTTGCCTACAATGCTGCCATCAAAACAGGGGACGATTATTTTTCTTCCAATAAATTTGAAAAAGCAAAAACCGAATACGAAAAGGCTTTGTCAATAAAACCAAAGGAATCTTACCCTAAAGAAAAGATAAAAGAATCGCGGGCACACATTTTCAATATGGAAGAACTGCGTAAAAATTTTGATGAAGCTGTAGCCAGCGGAGACCGGTTTTTTAAAGAAGGTGAAATAGAGAAAGCTAATGCCCAATATACGATTGCAAACAATTTATTCCCCGGAGAAAAATACCCCATTGCCCAGCTTGAAAAAACCGGGAATATACTGGCAGAGGTGAAGGCAACAAACGAAGCCTATGATAAAGCCATAGATGATGCTGACAATTATTACATTGCAAAAGAGTTCGAGAAGGCAAGGAATGAATATCTTAAGGCGAATATAATTAAACCTGATGAGCGCTACCCGCTCAGCATGATTGAACAGATAAAAGCAAAGCAACTTGAAGAAAAAAAACAGCTTAAAGAAATAATCCCAATTGAAACTAAAGCACAAGTAAAAACACCAATCACCAAAGAACAAACTCTTCCGCCTGCCTCAAATATGGTGAAGGACATTGTCGCCATGGCAAAGGAACTACCCAAAGAATTAAAAGAAACAAAAAAGAAGCCCACTGAGGAAACGAATACCGAGATAAATGCCCCTGAAAAACCCGTTCAGAAACCTGAAAAAGAACAACCATCGGCAGAAGTTTTGGCAGAACCGAAAGTTGCCCCTCAAAACCAGGCAGAACCATCCGGTAAAAAATTATCAGATGTTTATTATAAACATATTACCGACGGCGATCATTTTATGGCTACCAAAGCCTTCGACCAAGCAATAGAAATGTACAGGGCAGCATTAAAATCAGAACCTTCTTCTACCCTTCCCAACGAAAAGATTGCTGAAGCTATCACCCTGCTTTCTCAAAAAAAGCTGATCACATTTAACAGCTCCGCCCTCTCCATTGTGAATAATACCGAAAAGAAATTTACTTTTACACCTGCCAACCTGAAACAAAAAGGCAAAAACTTTATTGTTTTGAGAGCCAAAATTAACGGCGATAAAATGCCGAGAATTTTTCTGAACTATGGAAAAGATAAAACGAAAAATGGGGGCATTGTAATGAAAGGGATTACCGAAAAGAAATTTACTGATTATGTAATCAAAATCAGTGCCCAGGATCCCTGGTGGAGGCTCGATAATAATTGGATAAGCCTGTATTCGGCAGGAGGTGATATTGAAATAGAAATGTTTCTGATAAGCAACGGAGAATAATATGGCTATTAACAAAGAACTTTACTTCGGAAAATTCCGCAAACACATCATTGGGTACGATAAAGAATTTGAAACGCCTTACGGGATAAAAAAAATGCTGTATGCCGACTGGATTGCCAGCGGCAGACTATACAAACACATCGAAGAAAAGATAAGCAAAACATTCGGTCCTTTCATAGGTAACACCCATACGGAAACAAGCGAAAACGGCACGCTGATGACCAAAGCCTATCACCTTGCCCAAGCTATTATTAAACAACATGTAAATGCCGGCAAAAACGATGTAATCATTACTACCGGCTTTGGCATGACCGGAGCAATTGTTAAATTTCAGCGCATTTTAGGACTGAAAACCTGCGGTAAACTCTCAAACAAGCCATGTCTTAACGAATGCGACCGTCCGGTAATTTTTATAACCCATATGGAACACCATTCCAATCATACTTCCTGGTTCGAAACGATGGCGGATGTTGTAGTGTTACAGCCGGATAAAAAATTGCTTGTCAATCCGAACGAACTGCGGCAACAGCTACAGAAATATACCGGGAGAAAATTAAAAATTGGCTCTTTTACAGCTTGCTCCAATGTTACAGGAATTGAAACGCCCTACCATGGACTTGCAAAGATAATGCACGAACACGGAGGGCTTTGTTTCGTAGATTTTGCAGCTTCAGCCCCCTATGTGAATATCAATATGCATCCGGCAAACCCGTTGGAAAAACTTGATGCCATCTTTTTTTCTCCCCATAAATTTCTGGGGGGTCCCGGTTCGTCCGGTGTGCTGATTTTTGATGCATCCATTTACTCCTTACCGGCTCCCGACCAACCCGGCGGTGGTACCGTTGACTGGACTAACCCCTGGGGCGAATACAAATATTCCGACAATATCGAAGTAAGAGAAGACGGCGGCACCCCCGGGTTTTTACAAGCCATACGAACAGCTCTTTGTATCAGGCTTAAAGAAAAAATGGGAGTTAAAAACATGCAAATCCGCGAAAAAGAACTTGTTAATTCGGCATTCTCAAAACTAAAAAAAATATCAGGATTGCATATTCTTGCCGCAAACACAAAAAACCGGCTCGGGATCATCTCCTTTTATATCGAAAAAATACATTACAACCTGATTGTAAAAATCCTCAGCGACCGCTTTGGAATTCAGGTTCGCGGGGGGTGCGCCTGTGCAGGAACCTACGGGCATTTTCTGCTTGATGTTTCCTACGAACATTCACACGAAATTACCAACCTCATTAACCAGGGCGACCTTTCACAAAAACCGGGATGGGTAAGAATTTCACTTCACCCTACCATGACCGATAGCGAACTGAATTATGTTGTAAATGCCATTAATCAAATTGCAATAAACCATCAGGAATGGAGTAAAGATTATATTTACAATAAAAAAACCAACGAATTTCGGCACATCAATGACCCCATTGACAAAACAAGTAGGATAGAAAGCTGGTTTGTCATTTAACCGAGCCGGCAAAACAGGTGCACAGATTTCGAATGTAGCAACAATCATCATTCAACTATCTACGCACGGCATGCCTGCTTCCTTATAAGCAACAATAAGAATACCAGTCCCACGGCAAAAAACAAAATAATTGCCAGCACCGAATTCCGCATACTACCGGTAAGTGCTTCGATGATGCCAAAACTAAAAGTACCGGCTACGGTAGCCAATTTTTCCATCACATCGTAAAAACTGAAAAACGAAGTATGGTCTGTTGTTTCCGGAATCATTTTAGAATAAGTAGAACGGGCAAGTGCCTGCGAGCCTCCCATTACCAGTCCCACAAAAAAGGCTGCAACCACAAAACCTATTGTGTCGGTAACAAAGTAAACTCCAATGCAAATAAATATCCATGTAATTATAGAAATTATCAGCGCCTTGAAATTTCCGATTTTTGATGATAAACGGGAAAAGAAATGAGCACCTACCATTCCTACAAGTTGAATTACCAAAATCACAGGAATTAAAATGTCTTCCTTCAAACCGAGTTCTTTTTCCCCATAGGTTGCTGCCATAAACATCACTGTAAGTATGCCCATGGTGAGAAAGAAAAATCCCAGTAGGTAAATTTTCAGAGTATAAGATTTTGTTACATAACGATATACTTTTCGCAACTCCTGGTAGCCATGAAAAAGGATATGCCCGTTTTCGCGGGTACGAAGGGTATATTTGGGTAAACGGCGGAAAGTAATCTGCGAAAAACCAAACCACCACATACAAACGGAAAGAAATGCAAGTTTTGCCGGAAGTTTTCCGTCGGTAATTCCGAACCATCCGGGAAAAAGTACAACGATTAAATTAATAATCAACAGTACAACACCGCCAAGATAGCCCATAGAATATCCTCTTGCGCTTATTTTATCGTGGTCTTCAGGCTCGGCAATTACGGGAAGAAAAGAATTATAAAAAACCAGGCTTCCGCCGTAACCTATCCAGGCTAAAGCAAAGCAAATTATCCCGAATTCAATATTGTTTCCATTAAAAAAGAAAAGCAAACCGCAGCTTACAGAGCCTATCCATGTAAAAATTTTCATAAACGTTTTACGCCTGCCTGTATAATCAGCGATGGAAGAAAACATAGGTGAAAAAACGGCAACAAGCAGGTAAGCTGCAGCTATAGTCCATGAATACAGCACCGTATTGATAATTTCCAGTCCAAAAAACGAAACGGTGCTGTCGCCTCCGTTACGTGTAACCTGATTGTAATACACGGGGAAAATGGCTGAAGCAATCGTAAGCTGGTAAACAGAATTAGCCCAGTCGTACATTACCCATGCTCTTATGGTTTTTTTATCCCCCTTTTTAATTTCTGTTATATTTCGTGGTAACATTAATAGTAAGTATTAATTAAAAAACCATATTGCTAATCATTGTATGCATTATCCAACCTGATACGAAAACTCAAACCTGTATTAAAAAACCAGTTGTCCTTGCTTTTGTGAAAAACCGGACGTGTAACCTCTACTTTATCACGGGAATTGTATTGTTCAAAATACCTGTAAAGGGAGTATCCTGCATCGAAATTAAAAACTAAATTTTTGGTAAGATACAAGTGGTAAAAATTGGACAGGCGACTATCGCCCCAGAAAGTATCTCCCTCTCTTACGTAATAGGAGTTATCAGGATTACCCAAACGATACGATGCAGTAATACACTTATATGCCAAACCCGTATATAACCAGGGCGAAATACGATATTCAAGGTTGAGACTTCCGGGCAAAACGCCGTAAACATAAATTCTTTTTCCGGCTTTCCAGTCAATTCCTGCCAGACCCATAAAATAATTCCCAAAAAACTCACGGTTATAGTAGCCGCCAATCTTCAGTTTTAAACTTTTGCGTACCTGGTAAGTAAACAGCAGAGCTCCACCCATCTGGTAATGTTTGCCTGAAAAATTTTTTAAATCGGAAGCAATCCTTGGAACTGCCAGAACTGTAACAGACCAGGGTGTATTTGCAAACTGATAAATAAATCCAAGTTGTGCAGTAACCGAACTCAATTGGGTGGATTCTGTTTGCGACGAAGTATCGTATTGCATGTCGAAGCACATGTTTTCGTACGAAATGCCAGTTAGAACGGTATTTTTATTTTTCAAAACCACCGGAATAAATGCGTTAACAGCGCCTTGCCAGGTTTCATTTTTAGCACCTGGATAGTTGTCGTAATTCGTTTTTGGAAAGTATGTACCCTGTACATTAAG
Source organism: Lentimicrobiaceae bacterium (assembly GCA_023227965.1). Lineage (NCBI taxonomy): Bacteria > Pseudomonadati > Bacteroidota > Bacteroidia > Bacteroidales > Lentimicrobiaceae > Lentimicrobiaceae bacterium. Next base: position 73,193 of record JALOCA010000008.1, read on the forward strand.
TACATCAACAAAAGGTTGTGCCCGAAGCCCTGATAAAAATGTTCCCAGCACTAACAGTAAAAGGTAAGTTTTCTTCATTTTTTCTATTTAAAGGGTCAAATGTAAAAAAAAATAAAAACGAAATGCAATAACCATTTTTTATCCGAAGTTTTTACTTTTACAGACTGAAAGTTTAACAATTCATCTTAAAAATATCTACTATGCAAGTATCTCCATGCGGGGTTCATTGTGATGAATGCCTTTTTTTTGAAAAAGAATGCAATGGTTGCCGCCATATCGAAGGTAAAGTTTTCTGGGCAGTTGAACATCTTCCTGAAAAAATTTGCCCCATGTTCGATTGTGCGGTAAATGAAAAACATTTTCCAGGTTGCGGCTCCTGCAACGAACTGCCCTGTCACTGGTATTACGAAATGAAAGACCCTTCGATGACAGACGAAGAGCACAAGATTTCTATCGAAACGCGGGTAAAAATTTTAAAAGGTCTTGCATAAATCATGTTTTTGTGCCTATATCTTCAGCATTTGATAATACATAAAACCGGAAAACCAGGGGGCTGAAAATTTATATTATTGGGAAATTAAGTAGTGTTTACTTGTAAACTTTAATAACAGATGAAATATCCATAAGGGCTATGCTCATACCAACCGAGAATGATATTTTATGGATATTCCCCCGAGAAATCGGGGCAGGCTATTTGACCAATAAATTAAAAAATTAATAACACATGAAAATTTCCGTCTTTGTGGTATTTTTCAGCGTTGTATTAACCATTTATTCGCTGATTAATTTTTATATCTACCGCCACGGGCTATATGCATTGCCTTCCGAAGGCAAAGTACGAATGGTTTACTCCATTGTTTTCGGTGTTTTATTTATAGCATACATTGCCGGCAGGTTTATGGAAAGAGCTCAGTGGTTCAATCTTGCTTCTGTATTTACTTTTACTGGCTCGTTTTGGCTGGCTGCCATATTTTATTTCTTTCTGCTTGTTCTGATTTTCGATGTTTTCCAGTTGCTTAATGCAGGTTTGCATTTTTTGCCAGCTTTCCTCTTTGCTGATTTTGCCAAAACGAAGCTAATTTTGTTTTTATCGGCTTGTATAATCAGCTTTTCACTTATAACAGCAGGTTTCATCAATGCATCTTCGCCACGGATAAAGAAATTAGACATCAATTTAAACAAAAAAGCAGGTGAACTCTCTTCCCTTAACATTGTTATGGTATCCGACATACACATCGGAACGCTTATCGGCTACCGGAAAGTTGAAAAACTTGTAAACCACATCAACCGGCTGAAACCTGATATGGTGCTTTTTGCCGGAGACGTTATTGACGAGGAACTTTCGGTAGTGTTGCACTACAACATGGGAGCACCCCTGAAAAAGCTAAACGCCCCACTGGGGGTGTATGCCATTACAGGCAACCACGAATACATAGGCGGGGCGGAAGCTGCCGTTCGCTACCTCGAATCTCTGAATATAAAAATGCTGAGGGATACCTGCGTTACTGTTTCCGGTGCATTTAACCTTGCCGGGCGCGAAGACCGCGATATCAGCCGTTTTTCCGGGAAAAAACGGAAAAACCTCGAAGAAATAATAAAAGATGCCGATACCGCCTTGCCGTTAATCCTGCTCGACCACCAACCTTTCCGCCTCGACCTCACTGAAAAATGTGGAGTTGACATCCAGCTTTCGGGGCATACGCACCACGGACAGATATTCCCTTTGAATTTTTTGACCAGAAAAATTTACGAAAACAGTTGGGGTTACTTGAAGAAAGGCAATTCGCACATTTATGTTTCATGCGGTTACGGCACCTGGGGACCCCCAATACGATTGGGCAACCGCCCTGAAATTGTTCAGCTAAGGGTGAAATTCAAAGGCTAATCTTTTATTGCAAGCCTTACTCCACGAAAGTATATTTTTGAAACCTGAGCAAACCACATGAAACCGCTAAAAATCACAAAGGGATAAAATCCTTTGTACTCCTTGTCCTCTTAGTGGTTTATAAAAAAGGTCTTGGTAAGGTTACTATGAGGCATGGACTTTCAAAACCCGCTCGTTACATCCGGATTGTACGGATTGTGCAGATTGTACAGATTGTGCGGATTGATAAGATTGAATGTCATTCATAGCTTATCATTACTTTAGTTTTTCTGACCCTTCCCATCCGGCATTCTCCTAATTTTCAGGGTTACTGCGCCCTCCCCTAATTTTAGAGGAAGGTTCGGGTGGGGTCAAGCTGTCTTGTTCTGAAATAGGTTTACTTTTTATTTTTTTATTGCTCCAAGCTCCCAACTCACAGCTGTTTTACCACCTTACACGTCCCTATCATTTCACCATTCCTTACCAAGTGTACCAGGTACATCCTATGCAAAATGTAACATGCTGAAATATATCATATATGGTTTTACAATCTTCACCCAAACTCAGGTTAAATTGTTTTGTATGAAGAATAAAACCGGTTTGAAAACCCAGTGTAATGATATCTTAAAACTCTATCTGCAACTGGTCGTCGCCGTGCGGTTTTTTTGAAGGTTTATCTTTATCCTCTACCTTTTCAGGGTTAGTAATTTCTAATTCTATAGCCGGGAGTTCGGAATCGGGAGTTTGGGGCACCGCATCCTCAATCTTAACCTTATTTTCAGCCTTAATTTCATCCTTAACTCCATCTTTTTTCTTCCTCAAACCGGTTTTGACACCGGGTTCGGCTAATTTGATGTCAGATTCGGCTAATTTGATGTCGAATTCGGCTAATTTGATGTCAGGTTCGGCTAATTTGATGTCGGATTCGGCTAATTTGATGTCAGGTTCGGCTAATTTGATGTCGGGTTCGGGTAATTTGATGTCGGATTCGGGTAGTTTAGCTTTAATATCGGCAATATCAGATTTAGATTCGGCATTTTCATTATCAAAATCCCAACCTGGCATTTCGTCTTTTTCAGCACCTTCTCCTTCTTCCGTTTCTAAAAGTTCGTAAGGCAGGGGTTCAAGGACAATAATCTCCTTAACCGCAGCATTGGCAAGCCGTTTGCCAATCACCTTGTAACTTTTTGCATCGGTAAAATCAGCCAGGCTGATGATTTCGTTTTCGCGAGGCTTTTTCAGTTGGCTCTGGTCGAACACAACTTCTATCTGCGGCAGGTAATCGGTCGAAATAAAAATAAGGTTATCGCCTTCGTTGTCGCCAAGTACAGTATTTTTTTTATCACTGAGCTCGGCGGTAAAGCGTTTTACAAAATAATCCTGTTTTGATGAATTGAAATAAACAACAGTAATGATTTTTTCGGGGTCATACTTTTCAATGATAAGCAGATCGTCGTCGAAGTGGTTGCTGATGTCGAAATTATATAATCTGTAATGACCGCTTCGCATCAGGGTAAGTATCCTGTCGTCGCCCATGAATGCGCCGAGGTAACTTCCCCGGCTTTCGGTATTCAGTCGTTTGATGCTGTCGTCGTACCAAATGTCGCGGGCGCCGAGGGTTGAAATTCCATCCTCTTTTTTCTCTATTTTTCTTACGGCATGTTTGGTAAGAGTATTCCCCATCGAGTTTCGGTTTTTGATGGCAAGGGTACTGAAATCGAATTCAAACACTTGTTTTTTCAGTTTTGCCTTGGCTTTCAGGGTAATTTTAACTATTTCCGCTTCACCGTTGGGGTTAGCGCTGAAATACAACACACGCGAGCCGTCTTTGCTTTGGGTAAGATCGTATTCCTTGTCGCGGGTAATGCCCATCACCGCAAAACGTTTTACAAAAACCTTTCCGTATTTGCCGTCTTGGTACACCATGTTGTAGATAGTACGATCGTCGTTTTTGCGGAATATGTCAATATGGATGATATTTTCGCCAACAAAACTTTTTTCGCTCACCTTGTTTACGGTACACAAACCGTTTTCGCGAAATACAATAACGTCGTCAATGTCGGAACAATCGCATACAAATTCATCCTTTTTCAAACCGGTTCCCATAAAACCTTCTTTGCGATTAACGTACAGTTTTTGGTTGGCTGCGGCTACCATGGTGGCTTCAATCACATCGAAATTGCGGATTTCTGTCCGGCGTTCGCGGTCTTTTCCGTATTTTTTCCTGATGTTCTGGTAATATGCGATGGCATATTCCACCAGGTGCGCAAGGTGAAATTCGGCATTTTGTTTCCTTTCTTCCAACTGGGCAATGATTTCATCCGCCTTGAAAGAATTGAATTTGGATATACGTTTTATTTTTATTTCGGTAAGCCGGATAATGTCGTCGGTGGTTATTTCGCGGTAAAACTGTTTCTTATAAGGGTCCAAACCTTTGTCAATAGTCTCTATTACCAACTCCCAGGTGGGGCATTCCTCTATTTTTCTGTAAATTCTTTTTTCGATAAAAATTTTTTCAAGAGAAGCGAAGAGTAGTTGCTCCATCAGTTCTGCCCGTTCAATTTCCAGCTCTGATTTCAACATCTTCAGGGTATGCTGTACCGAAAACCTGAGCATTTCTTTTACATCAAAAAACAAAGGTTTTGAATTGAGTACTACACAGGCATTTGGCGAAATGGAAACTTCGCAGTCGGTAAATGCATACAGGGCATCAATGGTAGTATCGGGCGAAACTCCTGGTTGCAGGTAAATCATTATTTCTACCTGGGCTGCGGTATTGTCGTCTATCTTCCGTATCTTGATTTTTCCCTTGTCGTTGGCAGAAATAATGCTGTCAATAAGCGAAATGGTAGTAGTGCCAAAGGGAATTTCGGTAATGGAAAGTGTTTTTTTGTCAATCTGGTTAATCTTTGCCCTTACACGAATTTTTCCACCCCTCAAACCATCGTTATATTTTGAAACATCTATCAAACCTCCGGTAGGAAAATCGGGGTAAATTTCAAAAATCTTTTCTTCCAAAACATTAATGGAAGCGTCAATCAACTCGTTAAAATTATGGGGAAGAATTTTGGATGCCAGTCCTACGGCAATACCTTCCACACCCTGAGCAAGCAACAACGGAAACTTCACAGGGAGGGTAACAGGTTCCTTATTCCTGCCGTCGTACGAAAGTTTCCATGTGGTGGTTTTAGGGTTGAAAGCTACTTCGAGGGCAAACTTCGACAAACGGGCTTCGATGTATCGCGAAGCAGCCGCATTGTCACCGGTGAGAATATTTCCCCAGTTTCCCTGGCAGTCAATAAGCAAATCTTTCTGCCCAAGCTGAACCAGGGCATCACCTATGGAAGCATCACCATGGGGGTGGTACTTCATGGTATGTCCGACTATATTAGCCACTTTGTTGTAGCGTCCGTCGTCGAGTTCTTTCATTGCGTGCAAAAGACGGCGCTGCACGGGTTTCAAACCGTCTTCCAAAGCAGGAACGGCACGTTCAAGAATAACGTACGAAGCATAATCAAGAAACCAGTTCTCGTACATACCGGCAAGAGGAATAATATGCTGAAGCGCATCGGCATTGCCGGTTTCTTCGGGCACCCCATTCATGTTTTCGGTTCCGGTATATTCCTTATTTTCTTCTTCCATCTATTCTTTATTCATCCCGGTTTGCCTTTTCGGGAGTTGTAAAAGGGATTATTTCCAAAATCTCAGCAAAGCTACTTCGGCAGCAAGAAAAACCAAAGCCAAAACCACAAAAGTTTTCCACAGCGTAGTACCTTTGCGCATGTCGTTAATGGCTTGTAGTATGGGGGTATTATTCGCCTGCAATAAATAGTAATTTTTATCGCCCAGCCTGTTCAGTGCATCTTTTATCTCTGCAGAAGTCATACATTGCATTTCGCTTTCCTTTCTGTCAAAATTAAACGCAACTCCATAATTACCTGCGTCTCCTGTTTCAATGTTATAATGCCCGGACTGGATAATTTGCCCGTGAGTGTAGAGGAGCAGGCTGTTTGCCGACTGATGACTTTCAGGAATGATTTCAAAATCGTTCTGTAGCGCTTTTATTTTAATAACCTGTTCATTATGCAACGGCACATTGGGCAACGCAATCGCAGTATTATTTCCGATGGTGTAATAAAGCGGCAACTCCTTTTGACTCAGTAAAGCCATATTGTAAATAGTGGGAACAAACAAGGGATGGGTTGGAAAACTGGTAAACCGGATTTCGAGCGGACAGGTAAACACGTACAGTTTGCCACTTCTGCAAGAAAAAGAACAGCACAAGGGTGAACCGTTTTGCATTTTCATAATATCTTCCCGCTCCGAACGGACGGAAGAACCAAGGATAAAATGCGAATAAACTGTCGGCATATCTACATTTTCCGGAATTTTCTCAAAGACATTCCGGAATAAGGGGTGCTGGTAATTAAGTATTGTTACTTTTTGGTCGGCTGTATCGGTTGCAAGATACTTTTCGGCTCCCAATCCGGTTAAAAAAATGGCATAGGAATCAAATTCAGGTTCCGCCGGCGGAATAAGGGTAACGTTTCCCCCCTGCTCCAAAAAACGGTCAAGCGACTGCATTAAACCGGAAGAAAAACTTTTTAACTGGTTAAGCACTACCAGCCTGTAACCGGGCAGGGCGGAATAATCCACCGCAGTAGCAGCATTATTCCGAAAAATCACCGACGAATCTCCCCCGAAAAGTGCATTCAGATAACGGCTTTCCTCTCCCCCATTAATACAAAGCACTGAAATAAAATCATTAATCTGGTAACTGAAATAAAAGCTGTCGTCGAAATAAACCGGATAGTCGTTTATTTCAATCTTTCCATATTGTATGCCAGTTTCGCGGTTGGTATAGGAAAGCGTAACCTCTGCCGATGCTTCGCTTTTTACATCACAACTTGCTACGGCTTTCTGTTTACCGTTAATGGTGAGCTTTACCGGTATTTTTTCCATACTTTGTTCTGAAGAATTTTTTATACGAACCGTTAATCTTTCTCCTTCATCTTTAAGATGCACAGGTGAGGAAAACCAGCATGAATCAATGTATAAATTATTCCTGTCGGTAGCTGCCACCGGAACAAAAAATACCCGAGTGGCAGTATCTTTTTTGAGTGAAGAAAAATCGGTGGTAGTATGCTGAAAATCGGAAATCAGGTAAACTTCGTGATTGCCTGCAGGATTAACGGCAAGCATATCCTTTTGCCGGGCAATTATCTTTGAAACAGGTTGCACAACAGGCGAAATTTTTACGTCGTCCACCATATTGATAAATTCATCTCTCGACACAAATTGCTGATGTTTTCCTTCAAAATCGTTTGTAAGCAATTGAAATTCGTCAGACGGTTGATAAGCAAATGGTATTTCCTTTGCACGGCTTTTGGCATCGTCGAGCAGCGTACCCCGGGCATTCCGGGCTTCCATGCTGAACGAGTTGTCAATATATATGCTCACTTTGTGCTTCTCTCCTTTAACATAACCCTGATTATTCATCGGAATGTAAGGTTGCGCAAAAGCCAGTACAAGGCAGATAAATACAAGTATGCGTGCCAAAAGTACCAACAGATGTTGCCATTTCGATTGTTTGCGGGTTTGTACTTTTACTTCCTTCAGAAACCGCACATTGGTAAAATATACCCGCTTGAATCTGCGAAGATTAAAAAGGTGGATGAGCACAGGGATTGCCAGAGCAAACAATCCAAAAAGAAACCAGGGTTGAACAAACTCCATTTAGAATTACTATACAGGCTGCAAAAATATAAAATAATACATGAAGCCATACAAAGCAAGTTAATTTATAGACATCTGGTTCAGCATTTGTTAAATTACCAGCACACCATTTTCTATTTTTATATTATTATAAAAAATATCAAAAACTTGTATATGAAACTTAAACTCCTAACTTTGCACAAAAATTCAGTAAGTCATATATTTATATGTAATAATTTAAAAATGAGGACGCTATAATGAAAAGAAACGTTATCATCATTGGAGCTGCAGGAAGAGATTTCCACAACTTCAACATGTTTTTCAGAGGAAATGCGCAGTATAACGTAGTTGCTTTTACTGCTGCACAAATACCCGATATTGACGGAAGGGCATATCCGAAAGAACTTGCCGGTGCTAATTTATATCCCAACGGAATTCCCATCGTTGCAGAAAAAGATTTAGCCGAACTTATTGTAAAACACAAGGTACAGGATTGTGTTTTTGCATACAGTGATGTTCCTTACCCACGGGTTATGAATATTAGCTCGCTGGTAAATGCTGCAGGAGCTAACTTTATCCTTTTAGGACCTGGCGAAACCATGGCAAAAAGTACCAAACCAGTTATTGCTGTTGGTGCCACTCGTACCGGATGCGGTAAAAGCCAGACATCACGCAGGGTAATAGAATTACTCATGAAAAAGGGATTAAAGGTTGTAGCTGTACGCCATCCAATGCCTTACGGCGATTTGAACGAACAAAAAGTTCAGCGTTTTGCTACAGTAGAAGACCTTGCAAAACACAAATGCACTATTGAAGAAATGGAAGAATACGAGCCACATGTAGTTCGCGGGAACGTAATTTATGCCGGAGTTGACTATGAAGCCATACTTCGCGAAGCCGAAAAAGATCCCAGCGGATGCGATGTAGTGTTATGGGATGGTGGAAATAACGATTTCTCATTTTACAAACCCGATTTATTTATCGGAGTTGCCGACCCCCATCGCCCCGGAGCAGAAGTAAGTTACTATCCGGGAGAAGTTGTTGCACGCATGTCGGATGTCATTGTGATAAATAAAATTGACACAGCCGACAATGCTAACATTCAGAAAGTTCGCGACAATATTGCAAGAGTAAATCCAAAAGCTATCGTTATTGATGGAGCTTCACCAGTAACCGTTGACAAGCCCGAACTGATTCGCGGCAAAAAAGTATTAGTCGTTGAAGACGGACCAACACTTACCCACGGAGAAATGAAAATTGGTGCAGGAACAGTAGCAGCCAATAAATATGGAGCAGCCGAATTAGTTGATCCACGCCCTTATACCGTAGGAAAACTATCTGAAACCTTCAGAATTTATCCAAACATCGGAACCCTGCTTCCAGCTATGGGCTACGGTGATCAGCAGGTAAAAGACTTGGAAACTACCATAGCCAACACCCCTTGCGATGCAGTGGTAATTGCCACTCCAATTGATCTGAACCGCATCATAAAAATCAACAAACCTACTGTAAAGGTGGGTTACGAACTCCAGGAAATTGGCGAGCCCAATCTCGAACAGGTAATTGATGATTTTATTAAAAAACACAATCTGATAAAATAACGGATTTTTCAAAGGCGACGATAGTCGCCTTTTTTTTTATATTTTTAATAGACGAATTTTTTATATTTTTGATAAATAATAATCTGCTGCTAAATTACCTGATTTCATGAAAAATAAGAGCCTGATATCAATTACCGACTTCTCCAAGGAAGAGTATATTCATATACTCAATTTTGCCGAAGATTTTGCAAAACAACCTACACAAAAAATTCTCGAAAACTATGTAGTCGCAACACTTTTTTTTGAACCAAGTACCCGTACCCGCCTCAGTTTCGAAAGTGCCGTTAACCGGTTGGGGGGAAAAGTTATCGGATTCTCCGATTCCAGTTCATCAAGCACACAAAAGGGCGAATCATTAAAAGATACCATACTTACCGTAAGCAATTACTGCGATCTGATTGTAATGCGTCATCCGCGCGAAGGAAGCGCACGTTGGGCATCCGAAGTTGCAAAAGTTCCCATCATCAATGCCGGCGACGGCGCCAACCAGCATCCTACCCAATGTTTGCTCGACCTCTATTCAATCCGGAAAACACAGGGACAGCTCGAAAACCTGCATATTGCCTTTGTCGGAGATTTAAAATACGGACGCACTGTGCATTCTAATGTAATGGCTCTTTGTAACTTTAATGCTACATTTCATCTTGTTTCGCCGGCTGAATTAAAATTACCCAGTTCGGTAAAACAGCATATCAAAAAAAACAAACTTAACTACTACCAATATACCGATTTGAAAGAAGTAATAGAAATCGCCGACATTATTTACATGACTCGTATTCAGCGCGAACGTTTTTCCGACCTTATGGAATACGAAAAAGTGAAAAATTCATATATACTTCGCAACGAAATGCTTGCTAACTCAAAGCCTAATCTTAAAGTACTACATCCCCTGCCCAGGGTAAACGAAATCAGCGAAGACGTGGATGCCAATCCCAAAGCCTACTACTTTGAACAAGCCCTTAACGGCGTATATGTGCGTCAGGCATTGCTCGCATCCATATTAGGCGTCAAATAATATATTTTGTCAAAAAACCTCAATTATAAAATAATGGAAAAAGAACTCGGAACACTTAAAGTTTCAGCCATAGAAAACGGAACCGTTATTGACCATATTCCTTCAAAAAATGTATTTCAGGTAGCAAAAATTTTAGGGCTTGAAAATTTCGAAGATATGGTTTTATATGGCACCAATCTCGAAAGCAAAAAAATGGGGCGTAAAGGGATTATAAAAGTAAGCAATAAATTTTTTAAAAGCAAAGTAATTAATAAAATAGCTTTAGTGGCTCCTACAGCAACTCTTATTGTAATCAAAAATTATAATGTAGTGGAAAAAAGGAAAGTGGAAATTCCAGAAGACGTGTACAATATAGTTAAATGTTTTAATCCTAACTGTATAACTAACCACGAAAATGTAGAAACACTATTTAAGGTTATTTCAAAGGATGATTTAAAATTACAATGTCATTTTTGCGAAAAAATAACTGCAAAAAATAATATTGTATTTTTATAATGAAATTAAATTGTTGCCACATCCCATACATAAGCTAATTGCACAGGGAGAATCACAGCATTTGGATTTTAAATTTGAGATATCCGATGCTTTAAAAATTGCAAGAACACTGGTTGCTTTTGCCAATACCGACGGAGGAACCCTGCTGATTGGGGTTGAGGATAATGGTACCATTACAGGAATACGCTCAGGAGAAGAAATATTTATGGCTGAAACTGCTGCAAAAAAGTACTGCACACCTGAAATTCCCATTCAATACAAAGAATGGGATGTTTACGGAAAAAACATTCTTGAAGCTACTGTTTTTCAGGGTACTAATAAACCATATTTTGTTGTAAACAAGCAAATTAAAAAAGCCTACATCAGGATGAATGATCAGAATATCGCTGCAAATGCCATTCTGCTTTCCGTATGGAAGAAAAAATCGAAAAACAAAGGAGCCTTTATCCGGTTTTCCGACAGTGAAAAAGAATTACTTTCATTTATAAATACACACCCAAACACCACTTTATCTGCAATATGTAAAAACATACATCTGCATCGAAAAAAAGCGGAACGCCTACTCACAAATTTCATACTCACCGATTCTATTGAAATGCTTTTTAGCGAAAAGGGAGTGTCTTTTAGTATAAAAAACACCAATGATGAACGCGAACAGAGAAAAAGATAAAACAAAAAAATTTTCTTTTCATAAACGCTTAAAAAGTTTTTCCTACGCATGGAACGGTATCCGCGATATTTACCTTAACGAACATAATTTTAGGATACATCTTGCAACTTCCTTATTAGTTGTTATTTCCGGCATTTTTTTTCAAATTTCCAACACAGAATGGTTGTTCATAATCCTTAACATCGGGTTGGTTTTTTGTGCCGAAGCATTTAATACTGCTATTGAAAATATTACCAACATTTTTTCTCCGGGATTTAATGTTCATGCCGGAAAAATTAAAGATATTGCAGCCGGAGCAGTTTTATTTGCTGCTATTTCGGCTGCTATAACCGGAATTCTTATTTTCGCACCTAAAATTTACCATTTATTTCTATAACTATGCTCGTAATTGCCGACAGTGGTGCTACCAAAACAGACTGGAGTATTTTGCAGGATGGCAAAATTATTAACCAGTTGCAAACCATTGGATTTAATCCTTTTTTTGTACAATCTTCTGACATTAAATACAGTCTGGAGAAAGAACTGTATCCTTTCTTTGACAATACTGCCGTGAGCAGTGTTTATTTTTACGGGGCGGGCTGTTCTACTGAAAATAAGGGAAATATTGTATTCAATGCCCTCGAAGACTTCTTCAGTAATGCGCAGATAAATATTTACCATGATTTGTTGGGAGCCGCAAGAGCCCTATGCGGAACCAGCCCCGGGATTGCATGTATTTTAGGCACTGGTTCCAATTCCTGTTTTTATGATGGAAAAGTCATTACAGAAAATGTAACGTCACTTGGCTACCTTTTTGGAGACGACGGAAGTGGAGCACAAATAGGAAAAAGAATGATTGAGTCTTTTTTAAAAGAGACTATGCCCGATGACATTGCTGAAGTTTTTAAAAATACATACCAAATCACTCTGGAGAATATTCTCGACTCAGTATATAAAAAACCCTTTCCAAACCGTTACCTTGCGTCTTTTGCCCGGTTTGCTTGTAATCACATCAATAATACATATATCAATGTTTTAGTCCGGAATTGTTTTTCCGATTTTTTTAGTGTTCAGCTAACAAAGTATAATGGATACAAGGAATATCCTGCAAATTTTACTGGCTCTATCGCCTTTTACTTTTCCGATATTTTAAAGGAGGTTGCTCAAACTTTCGGGATACAAACAGGAATTATCACCCAGAACCCCATGGAAGGGCTTATAAAATATCATACCGCATTAACATAATAACAGCGACGATTAAACAAAAATATGCTCGGGATAAACCACTTTCGTAAGAAACAAACCCTTAGCAGGTACAGAAGCACCTGCATCTGAACGGTTTTTCCCTTCAATTATTTTTTTTATATCATCTACCAACATCCTTTCACGTCCAATTTCGAGCAAGGTACCCACTATTGCCCTAACCATATTTCTTAAAAAGCGATTTGCGGAAATAGTGAATACTAACTGTCCATCTTTTTCTGTCCAGAACGTTTCCGTTACGGCGCAATTGTTAGTAATAACATCTGTTTTTGATTTTGAAAAGCAAGAAAAATCAGTAAATTCCATTAATATTTTTGCTGCTTTATTCATATTTTCAATATTCAAATAGCCATAATAATACATAGTAAATGCCTGTTGAAAAGGATTTTTTTTTCTTGATATGTAGTAAGAATATGTACGGCTGATGGCATCAAAACGTGCATGTGCATTTTCCTTTACTTGAAAAAGATTGTTTACAGTAATTTCGTTGGGTAAAAAATTGTTCAACCTAAAAAGCCAGTCTTCTTTCTTTTTCCTATCGAGAAGAGTTAGTACATCGAAATGCAGGTAATATTCACTTGCATGTACCCCAGTATCAGTCCGCCCACAACCAGTAACGGCAACAGGTTCGCCAAAAATTAATGAAAAACACTTTTCAATAATTTCCTGAACTGTAACAGCATTGGGTTGGGTTTGCCACCCGTGAAAAGGCGTGCCCATGTAAGCCAGCTTGGCAAAATAACGGTACATTTTTTTATGGCAAATGTATCAAAATATTTAGAATAGATACATTATATTTATCTACAATTCAATAATCAATATTTGGAATGAATATAAATTAAACTATAAATTAAATATTTTGGGCATTTAGAGGCTGATATTCTCAACTGTTTTTCTAACTTTGAAGCCAATTGTTATTCAATTAACAATTCGTATTATAAAATATTTATTTACCTAATTAACAACAAACAAAAATCAGGAGGACGTTATGTCAGTAACAGAAAATTTAGTTAAACAATTAGTGGAAAAGCATGGCAAAAGCAGGAACAGCCTAATGCCCGTGTTGCAGGGGGTGGTTCGCGAAGAAAAATTCCTTTCTGAAGAAGCACTTCTTTCCATAGCCAGGGAATTGGATTTATCGGCAGCAGATGTGTATGGAACAGCTTCTTTTTACACCTTTCTCGACACTGTTCCCCGCGGAAAGAATATTGTCCGCGTTTGCAAAACCATTTCCTGTCATATGAAAGGAAAAGATGAAGTAATCCATGCAATAGAGGGTTCTTTGAAAATTAAAGCAGGAGAAACAACCCATGATAAAAAATTCACTTTACTTACAGCCAATTGCCTGGGATGGTGTCATAAGGGACCCGTTATGCTCGTTAACGACGACATTTACCCGGAGTTAACGCCACAGAAGGCAGTAGAAATAATCGAAGAATATGCAAAAAAACAATAATCCGGACATACCAATCAAAATAATAAAATTATGGAACAGAAACAATTGAAAAAAGTAGATATAATTTTCGAAATAGACGAAAAAAACACACCCTTCACCATACTCGAAAAAACCCTGACCCGTTCGCCGGACGCAATTATCCTCGATTTGATTGACTCAGGGCTAAAAGGCAGAGGAGGTGCAGGCTTCCCCACAGGGTTAAAATGGAAATTTACCAAAAATGAAGTCAGCAATACAAAATACGTGATTTGTAATGCCGACGAAGGCGAACCCGGTACTTTTAAAGACAGGGAAATCCTTGACAGAGTTCCGGAAAAAATATTTGTCGGTATAGCTATCTGCGGATATGTAATCGGTGCCAAAGAAGGATATATTTATCTCAGGGCTGAATACAACTTTTTACTTAAAAACCTACTTCCCAAACTCGATAATTTTAATGCTTTTCTAAAAAAATTAGGTTTCGATTTTAATATCTATATGAAATCAGGAAGCGGTGCTTACGTTTGTGGTGAAGAAAGTGCCCTTTTCGAATCTATGGAAGGCAAAAGAGGTGAGCCCCGCAACAAACCGCCCTACCCTACCGTGGCAGGATATAACCACAAACCTACTGTAATCAATAACGTAGAAACTCTCGTGTATGTTTCTATGATTTGCGGAATGGGTCCCCAAAAATTTAAATCATACGGAACAACCGACTCTCGCGGATCAAAAGTATTTTCTGTTTCGGGAGATACCCCTATCCCGGGAATTTACGAACTGGAATTGGGAATGCCACTCAACGAATTCGTAAACGAATTTGGTGATGGCGATGCCAAAGCCATCCAGGTGGGGGGAGCTTCTGGATTTTGTGTTCCCCGTAAAAAATTTAACGATACCATCATTGGTTTTGAAGGAATTCCAACAGGAGGCTCTATGATGATCTTTAACAGCACCCGCTCCATGTACAACGTTTTACACGATTATCTTGAATTTTTCAACGAAGAATCCTGCGGACAATGTACCCCTTGCCGGGTAGGTTGCCAGCAACTGCTAAAAGGAATTGAAGCCGTAAAAAAAGGAGAAAAGCCCCCAAGCTACCTCGAAGAGCTCAAACGTTTGGCAGTAACCATGAAACTTGCTGCCAAATGTGGATTAGGACAGTCGGTGGGCAATCCGTTCAGTTCTATCATTGATAATTTCAGAGAAGAAATCATTTACTAACCCAATTGAAGGAGAATATATTATGAGCAAATTCTTAGTAAACCTTAAAATAAACAGCATTCCGGTTACAGTTGAAGAAGGTACAACCATACTTGATGCAGCAAAAAAAATAAATTTTAAAATCCCTACCCTTTGCAACCACCCCGACCTTACTGTAGCAGGTAACTGCAGGGTATGCGTGGTAGAAGTTAAAGGTGCCCGATTGTTGGCAGCCGCCTGCGCCACTCCTGTTTCAGAAGGAATGGAAGTATTTACCAATAGCGAGAAAGTTCGTTCCGCTCGCAAACATGTCATAGAACTGCTTCTTTCCGAACATAATGCAGACTGTACAAAATGCTTTAAAAACGGGCATTGCGAATTACAGGACCTTGCCAACGAATATCGCTTTGGGGATCACGTTTTCCTTGACTTGGTAAAAGCCAAGGATAAAATTGCCGACATGTCTTCACCTTCTATTGTTAAGGACGACAGCAAATGTATTAAATGTCAACGCTGTGTACGTACTTGTGAAGAATTGCAGGCTGTTAGTGCCCTTGCAGTTATTAACAAAGGTGATCACCAAAAAATTTCCACATTCCTTAACAAACCTATGAATGAAGTGGTTTGTACCAATTGTGGTCAGTGTATAAACCGCTGCCCTACAGGTGCTTTAACTGAACGCAACTATATTGAAGACGTTTGGAAAGCCATATATGACCCCAACAAGTTTGTTGTGGTACAAACTGCTCCTGCCACCAGGGTAGCCGTAGGAGAATATCTCGGGCTTGAACCCGGACACAGGGTAACCGGCAAAATGGTCTCGGCACTTATAAAATTAGGATTTAACAAAGTGCTGGATACCGATTTCACAGCCGATTTAACTATACTGGAAGAAGGGTATGAACTACTTACCCGCTTAAAAAGAGTATTGGTAGATAAAGAACCTGTTGCTTTACCTATGATGACTTCCTGCTCACCGGGTTGGATAAAATTTCAGGAACACATTTTCCCTGATTTGTTAGACAACCTTTCAACATGCAAATCGCCCCAACAAATGTTTGGTGCACTGGCTAAAACCTACTATGCTGATAAAATCAACATCAAAGCAGAGAACATGGTAGTAGTTTCCATCATGCCCTGTACAGCCAAAAAATTCGAATGCGAACGACCCGAAATGCGCGACAGCGGTTTTAAAGATGTAGATTACGTACTCACTACCCGCGAACTGGCAATGATGATACGGCAGGCAGGTATTGAATTTGACAAACTTGAAGATCAACATTACGACAGTATTTTGGGAGAATCTACTGGGGCTGCCGTAATTTTCGGAGCTACCGGAGGTGTTATGGAAGCTGCTCTTCGTACAGCCTATGAAGTGGTTACCGGTCGCGAGGTACCTTTTACTAACCTAAATATTAAACCCGTAAGAGGTATGGACGGCGTAAAGGAAGCAACAATAAAAATTAAAAATACACTTCCCGAATGGAATTTTTTGGAAGGAGTAGATTTGAATGTTGCCGTAGCTCATGGGCTATCCAATGCCAAAAAAGTAATGGAAGCCGTAAAAGCAGGTACGGTAAATTATCATTTTATTGAAATCATGGGTTGCCCTGGCGGCTGCATTGGAGGAGGCGGACAGCCAATTCCTACGTCCATGGAAATCCGGAAAAAGCGCACTGAAGCCATTTACATGGAAGATGAAGGAATGCCACTTCGTAAATCGCACGAAAACCCTGAAGTAGTGGAAATTTATAAGGACTACCTTGGAGAGCCTAACGGTCACAGATCACACGATTTGCTCCATACCCACTACAAACCACGAATCAGATACTAATCAGCTTCATTCACTGTTATAAAGCCGTTGCAATGTCAGCGGCTTTTTTTATTTACTATGAGAAGAATCAATCTCATTTTATAATCTTATAGAATTTAATTATACTTACTATGCTTATTTACAAATAATTAATATTAAATTTAATTTAAAGAGAAAAGCTTAATTTAGAATAAATATAAATTTTTGTTATTTTAATAACATTGTTATATAATTAACAAATAATATGTAGAAATATGTTAATTTTGCAGAAAAATAAAATCAAAGTCTTAATGAAAAATAAGTATTTTTATACATATGAAAAATAGATGCAAATGAAACTTTCAGAAGCTATTAAAATACTTAACGCCAAGGTAGTATGTGGTGAAGAAAAACTTGATTCCGAAATAGGCTACGCTTTTGCCTCCGACCTGATGAGTGATGTACTTACCCTCGATACCAATAATTTGCTTCTTATTACCGGTTTGGCAAATCTTCAAACCATTAGGACTGCTGAAATGTCGGATATCCAATTTATTATATTTTGTCGAAATAAAAAAGTAAATGAAGAAATGCTTGTACTAGCTGATGAAAACCAACTTGTAGTGCTGGAATGCGCTTATTCCATGTTTAAAACCTGCGGGCTGCTCTTTCAGCACGGCATTCAACCTTTATATTAAAAACATCGTTTTGCAATGCACTTTACATTTGATATAGAAGGGGGAAATTTTTCCAAAGCCGGGTTTGCTTCCAGCGAAATAAAAAAAATTTTAAAACAACTCAACGTTGATCCTAAAATCATAAAACGCATTGTAGTAGCTTTGTATGAAGCCGAAGTAAATGTTGTGGCACACGCTTACAAGGGAAAAATCACAGTAGATATTGATACCGAAAAAATTAAAGTTATACTGGCGGATGAAGGTCCCGGCATCCCCGATATTGATCTTGCCATGCAAAAAGGATATTCTACAGCCAGTGCCGAAGTAAGAGAAATGGGCTTTGGAGCAGGCATGGGTTTACCCAACATAAAAAATAATGCCGACGAATTACACATCAGGAGTAAGGTAGGCATAGGTACCGAAGTAGAAATTATTAATTATTTGGGGTAAAATGGAAAAAGCGCACTTTCATCATGCACTAAAAGTTATCAACGATCTCTGTATCGGCTGTACTCATTGTATGGAAGTGTGCCCGACAGAAGCTGTACGCGTACGCAATGGAAAAGCTTTAATCATAGCCAATCGTTGTGTAGATTGTGGCGAATGTATGAAGGCTTGCCCTTCTGCTGCCATCATTGTTGAACAGGACGATTTCAATAAAATATTTGATTATAAATACAGGATAGCATTGGTACCGGCTGTCTTTATTGGGCAGTTTTCTGAAGAAATTTCCACAAAACAAATATTCAGCATCCTGATAGATCAGGGCTTTACGCATGTGTTTGAAGTTGAGCAGGGAGTAGAGATTTTAGTAGAGGCTACAAACAATCTACTACAAGAAAAAGAAGTTGTAAAGCCCCTGATTTCATCATTTTGCCCGGCTATAGTACGTTTAATCCAAGTTAAATTCCCTTCTCTGGTTGAAAATTTAGTATTAAAACGGCAACCTTTCGAAATATCTGCTTTATATCTCCGAAAAAAACTCGTGCAGGAAGGCGTGAATCCCAACGACATCGGAATTTTTTATATAACTCCTTGTGCTGCAAAAATTGCTGCCGTAAAAAGCCCTGTAGGCGAAGAAACCAGCCCCATTGACGGGGTAATCAACTGTAATTTTATTTTTAATAAAGCCTTCAGAGCCATTAAGCAACATAAATCTGAAGTTTGTACATTGCCCAATAACACCATTTTAAGTGGAAAAGCACTTACATTTACCCTTACCCATGGAGAATCTACATCTATCAACGGAAAATCTTATGCAATAGATGAAATTCATAATGTAATTGAATTTCTTGAAAAAATTGAAAATGAAGAAGCTACAAATATAGATTTTCTTGAATTGCGTGCCTGCGACGAAAGCTGTGCAGGCGGAGTTCTTACTACTGCCAATCGTTTTTTAACAGTAGAAAGACTTAATAAAAGAGCCGAGACCGGTGATATAAACCCTGAAAACAATCAGCATAACGGAATGACGGACTATTTCGACTTCCTTCAATCGAATCTCACAATTGGGGCTATCTATCCCCGTTCCATGTTAAAATTAGATGAAAAAATGTCGGAAGCTATGAAAAAAATGAGCAAAGTACATGATCTCATCAAATGCCTCCCCCAAGTGGACTGTAGGCTTTGCGGAACGCCCAGTTGTGCTACCCTTGCCGAAGACATCGTGCAGGGAAATGCCGAGTTGATGCAATGTGTTTTTATCCAGAAAACGCTTGAGAAAAAGGGATTAATTGATTTGGACGAATCTATAAAAATTGTTGGACAAATTTGGGGAAACAACAAACTTGATATAAATTGTAAACAAAACGGATAAAATGAACGTAAAAAATATAGTTGATACACTCGGATTGCAGATTTTTAGCGGAGAACAAGGCCTCGATCGGGAAATTACCGGAGGGTATACTTCCGACCTGCTCAGCGATGTAATGGGACACGCTGACGCCAGGCAAATCTGGATTACTCTGCAAACCCATAAAAATATTATGGCAATTGCTTCACTTAAAGAACTGGCTGCCATTATACTGGTAAAAGGCTATACTCCTGAGCAGGATACTGCCACCCAGAGTAATGCAGAAAATATTCCCATACTGGGCACTACGGATGAAGCCTTTGCAATTTCAGGAAAACTGTACAAGTTATTGGAGGATGCAAAATTATAAAGCAGATTTGCATATTCATACGGTTCTCTCGCCTTGTGGCGACCTCGACATGAGCCCAGGAAGAATTGTTGAAGAAGCCAAAAAGAAAAAAATACAGATTCTCGGAATTACCGACCATAATACAACAAGACAGTGTAAAGTAGTAAAACAAATGGCAGCTGAAGAAAATATCTTTGTGATGTGCGGCGCCGAAATTACTACCCGGGAAGAAGCCCACTGCCTAGCGTTCTTTGAAAATGATGAAAAATTGGAAGTTTTCCAAACTTACCTTGATGCACATCTCCCTGATATTAAAAATAATCCTTCCTATTTTGGTTATCAGGTAGCCGTTGACCAAAATGAGGAAATCATTTTTCAGGAAGAGCGGTTGCTCATTTCGGCACTCGATCAGGGTATAAATGAAATTGAGAAACAAGTACATGCATTGGGTGGAATTTTCATTCCGGCACATGTTGACAAGCCCAAGTTCAGCCTGATGAGTCAGTTGGGATTCATCCCTACAGACCTGCAATACGATGCACTTGAGCTTTCCAAGTTTACTTCCAAAGAGGTTTTCCTTTTGCAAAACAAATATCTCGGCAACCCTGCTATTATCAGAAATTCTGATGCGCATGTTCCCCATCTTATTGGTGATGCTTTTACAATCTTCCAGCTTGCCGAACTCAGCTTTGCCGAATTACTGAAAGCATTGCACAATAAAGAAGGAAGAGAAATAGTCGCCATATGAAAGACCTGTCGTTACATATACTTGATATAGTGCAAAACTCCATTTCAGCCGGAGCACAAAACATCGGTATCGTTATCAATGAAGACAAGCTGAAAAACGAGTTTGATATCACCATATCTGATGACGGTTTGGGAATGGGCGAAGATGAACTTACTAAAGTTACCGACCCCTACTTCACAAGCCGTACAACCCGAAAAGTAGGTCTTGGGATACCCCTTTTCAAGCAAAATGCCGAGCGTAGCGGGGGGAGATTTGCTATAACTTCCGAAAAAGGAAAGGGTACCACAGTGAACGCCGTTTTTGGATATGATAATCTCGACAGACCCATACTGGGCGACATTACCGGCGTAGTAGTGATACTTGTTACCGCCAACCCGGAACTGGATTTTGCTTATCAGCACACAACTGAAAAAGGAACCTATATTTTCGATACAAAAAAAATAAAACTTATACTGGAAGATACCCCTATTAATCACCCACAGGTAGGAAAACTTTTGAAAGAAATGCTAAAAGAAAATTTAAAAGATATTGAAGCAGAAACTTAAAAATGCCCTGCTTTTTTGAATGATTATAATTTATTAACATACGTAAATATTGACCCATTATTTCATTAAACTTGCCCTTTAGAATCAATTAAATATAAAATATACATTAACAGTAATTTAACCATAAATACTATGTCAAAAATCAAATCACTGGCTGACTTAAAAAAGATCAAAGACGATCTTCAGTCGAAAATTACTCTTCGCGAAAAAAGCGATAACACCGAAAACCTCGTTCAGGTAAAAGTAGCTATGGCTACCTGCGGAATTGCTTCAGGTGCCAAAGACGTGATGGATTTCATGGTGGACGAACTCGACAAGCGAAACATCGAAGCCGTAATTACCCAAACCGGCTGCATGGGATACTGCTTTGCCGAACCTACCCTTGAAGTAACCATTCCCGGACAAGACCCGGTTGTTTTTGGATATGTTAATATCAAAAAAGCCGACGAAATCATAGAAAAATACATTAAAAACGGCGAACTGGTCGAAGGTATCATTCCCGTTAATTACGAAACTATTCACACCAAATAAAAGGGAGGAAAATTCATGGCAAAATTCAAATTCCATCTCCTTGTTTGCGGAGGTACGGGCTGCCGCGCTTCAGCAAGCGAAGAGATATTTAATAATCTGAAAACCATTATTTCAGATAAAGGATTAGACAAAGATGTACAAGTGATAATGACAGGTTGCTTCGGCTTTTGTGAAAAAGGTCCAATCGTTAAGGTGATGCCCGACAACACTTTCTACACCGAAGTAAAACCAGGCGATGCCCGCGAAATCATAGAAGAACACATCATCAAAGGACGTAAAGTTCAGCGATTGCTTTATACCGACCCTGAAAAAAGGGAACACGTAAGCGATTCAAAACACATGGGCTTCTATAAAAAACAGTTACGAATAGCACTACGCAACTGCGGTTTCATCGACCCGGAAAACATTGACGAATACATCGCCCGCGAAGGTTACCAGGCATTGGGAACCTGCCTTTCGGAACATACACCCGAACAGGTGATTGATATTATCAAAAAAGCTGGATTGCGCGGACGTGGCGGTGCCGGTTTCCCTACCGGTTTAAAATGGGAAATCACCCGCAAATCAGTGAATGAACAAAAATACGTGGTTTGTAATGCCGATGAAGGCGACCCCGGTGCATTTATGGACCGTTCCATCCTCGAAGGCGACCCCCACAGCGTAATTGAAGCAATGGCTATCTGCGGTTACTGTATTGGTGCTGATAAAGGATTGGTTTACATACGTGCAGAATATCCTCTTGCTATTGAACGTTTGAAAATCGCTATCAAACAATCTCGTGAATACGGATTGTTAGGTAAAGACATTTTAGGTTCCGGTTTTAATTTTGATATTGAGCTGCGTTATGGAGCCGGTGCTTTTGTTTGCGGTGAAGAAACTGCTCTTATCCATTCTATGGAAGGTTTGCGTGGCGAACCCACCCTGAAACCACCATTCCCTTCCGTTTCCGGTTACCTTGGCAAGCCTTCCAACGTAAACAACGTGGAAACTTTTGCCAACATCCCCGTAATCATAAACAAAGGTGCCGACTGGTTTTCTTCTATCGGAACTGAAAAATCCAAAGGCACCAAAGTATTTGCCCTTGCAGGAAAAATCAATAATGTTGGTTTGATTGAAGTTCCGATGGGAACTACCCTTCGCGAAGTGATTTTTGAAATTGGCGGTGGCATTAAAGACGGAAAGAAATTTAAAGCCGTACAAACCGGTGGACCTTCAGGTGGTTGCTTAACCGAAAAACACCTCGATATTCCCATTGATTATGAAAACCTCGTAGCCAATGGTTCTATGATGGGTTCGGGCGGAATGATAGTGATGGACGAGGACAACTGTATGGTTTCCATTGCCCGTTTCTACCTCGATTTTACCATTGAAGAATCCTGTGGAAAATGTACACCTTGCCGTATCGGCAATAAACGCCTCGGAGAAATTCTCGACGAAATAATCAAAGGTAACGGCACCATGGAAGATCTTAACAAGCTCCGCAACCTGGGACAAGTGATTAAAGATGCTTCTCTCTGCGGATTAGGACAAACCTCTCCCAACCCAGTACTTTCCACCATGGATAACTTCTGGGACGAATACATTGCTCACGTTCAGGATAAAAAATGTCCTTCGGGTCAGTGTAAAGCCCTGCTCCAGTATATTATTGATGCTGAGAAATGCGTTGGTTGTACCGCTTGTGCCCGTAATTGTCCTGTAAATGCAATCACAGGTGAACGTAAAATGGCACATCTTATTGACCAAAGCATTTGTATCAAATGCGGTGCCTGCTACGAAAGATGTAAATTTGATGCTATTGAAATTAAATAAAGAAAGGTAAAAGAGATGGAACTTATCAAATTAACCATAGATAATAAACCCGTTGAAGTACAGCCGGGAACAACCCTGCTGAAGGCTGCCCGACAGGTAGGCATTGAAATCCCCACAATGTGTTACTTCGACCTGGGTGATATGAAAATTGAAAACAAACCGGGCGGATGCCGCCTGTGTGTAGTGGAAGTGGAAGGACGTCGCAACCTGGCTCCTGCCTGTGCTACCGATTGTACACCCGGAATGGTTGTTCGTACACACAACCTCAGGGTTATGAATGCACGTCGTACCATCATGGAACTGATGCTCAGCGACCACCCTGCCGATTGTCTCATCTGCCCCAAATCGGGTAATTGCGAGTTGCAAGACATGGCTCACAAACTTGGCATTCGCGAAATTCCCTTCCAGGGCGAAAAATCAACCTACCGTAAGGATACCTCGCCTGCCATTATCCGCGATGTGGACAAATGCATCATGTGCCGCCGCTGCGAAATGATGTGCAACGAAGTACAGTCCGTAGGCGCTCTTTCGGGTGTAAACCGTGGTTTTATGGCAGTTGTGGCTCCCGCTTTCGAAATGAACCTCGAAAAATCGGTTTGTACTTATTGCGGACAATGCGTTTCGGTATGCCCAACAGGTGCTCTTACCGAAGTTGACCACACCCGTAACATCATCCGCGCCCTTGCCGACCCAACCAAAACCGTAATTGTACAAACAGCTCCTGCCGTTCGCGCCGCTCTGGGCGAAGAATTCGGTATGGAACCCGGAACTCTTGTTACCGGCAAAATGGCTGCAGCTCTGCGCCGCCTTGGGTTCAAATATGTTTTCGATACCGACTTTGCTGCCGACCTTACCATCATGGAAGAAGGAACCGAACTTCTGGGTCGCCTCTCGGCTTTCCTCGAAGGCGACAAATCAGTAAAACTTCCTATTCTTACTTCCTGCTGCCCAGGCTGGGTGAAATTTTTTGAAACCAATTTTCCCGAAATGCTTGACATTCCGTCAACAGCAAAATCGCCACAGCAGATGTTCGGCGCCATTGCAAAAACATATTTTGCCAACAAAATCAATGTTGACCGCAAGAACCTCATTGTTGTTTCGGTGATGCCATGCCTTGCCAAAAAATATGAATGCACACGTCCCGAATTTTCAACCGATGGCGATCCTGATGTAAATTACTCCATTTCTACCCGCGAGTTGGCTCACCTCATCAAGCAGTTAAATATTGATTTCGACACATTGCCCGAAGAAGATTTCGACAAACCGCTTGGCGAGTCAACCGGTGCTGCCGTTATTTTTGGTACCACAGGCGGTGTTATTGAAGCTGCCGTTCGTACTGCTTATGAAGTATATACAGGAAAACAACTCGAAAAAGTTGACTTTGAACAGTTGCGCGGACTGAAAAGCGTACGCCATGCTACTGTTGATCTCAACGGTTTTGAACTACACATAGGCATTGCACATGGACTGGGCAACGCACGCAAACTTCTCGAAGACATTCGCGCAGGCAAAAGCCAATTCCATGCTATCGAAATCATGGCTTGCCCCGGTGGTTGCATTGGCGGTGGCGGTCAGCCTTTCCATCATGGACACGATTCTATACTGAAGGCTCGCCAGAAAGCCATTTACCAGGAAGATGTTAATAAGCCTCTTCGTAAATCGCACGAAAATCCGGACATCATCAAACTGTATGAAGAATTTTTGGGGAAACCGTTGAGCGAAAAATCGCATCATTTGCTACATACCCATTATTTCGACAGAAGTAAACAAGTTATAATTAACGATTAAGGAGAAACAACTCATGGCAAATATAAAATTATCAGAAAATAAAATAGCCGAACTTAAGGCTGTTTGCAAGGAGTTCAACAACGAAAAAGGTGAACTCATCAACGTATTGCATAAAGCACAAGGCATCTTTGGATACTTGCCTGCCGAAGTGCAGGAAGTGGTTTCGCGCGAGCTGAACGTTCCCCTTGCTACCGTTTACGGTGTAGTATCGTTCTACTCCTTTTTCTCAATGACTCCTAAGGGTGAATATCCCATTTCCATCTGCCTGGGAACTGCCTGCTACGTTCGTGGTGCCGAAAAAGTACTCGAAGAGTTCAAACGCATACTGAATGTTAACGTAGGCGATACCACTCCCGATGGTAAGTTCTCACTGAGTTGCCTGCGCTGCGTAGGTGCCTGCGGACTGGCGCCGGTAGTAATGATAGGCGAAAAAGTTTACGGACGCGTTGCCCCTGACGGCGTTAAGGACATCATCGCCGAATACATAAAATAATAATTCTGCTTTTTTAATCCCTCACATTCCCGGACATCATGTATGTTTCGGGAATGTTTTTTTATTGGAAATAAAAAGTTGGAAAATAGGGTTTCCCCTTTAAAATAGACTGACATCGTTTTTGTGCCAATCAGGTGGTGCAAAGTTTGCAAACTTCGCATCTCGGCAGTTTATATAAAAATCACCTCGGATACAAAAATTCAATTTTCCGTATGGAGATAATCCTATTGAAGATTTTGCTGGTTAAAAGGTTTTGCCGATTATGGAATAAGGTTTATCGGATATTTTAATGCTTATATATATTTGTAGTCGTTTTTCCCTGTAAAAACATGTTTTACTCATTTTTATGGTTAATTTTACCATCATTATGAATAATGATTTGTAAATAACATATCTTTTTAATTAATAATTAAATACAACGCTAAATTGTTTTAGTATGAAAAAATTTTTACTGATAGTTTTGATGAGTTTCCTGTTTGCAGGAGCTATCTGTTCGCAGGAAGAGGCAAGGTTGATGCGTTTCCCTGCCATGCACGGCAACCAGGTTGTGTTTACCTATGCCGGTGACTTGTACACGGTGAACCTGAATGGCGGCTTAGCCCGTAAACTCACCAACGATGCGGGCTACGAAATGTTTGCCCACATCTCGCCGGATGGTAAATACATTGCCTTTACCGCCCAGTACGACGGAAATACCGAAGTGTATGTAATACCTTCGGAAGGTGGCACGCCTAAACGTTTAACCTACACTGCAACTCTGGGTCGCGACGACATTTCCGACCGCATGGGTCCCAACAACATCGTGATGGCATGGACTAACGATAGCAAAAATATCATTTATCGTTCGCGCAAGCAATCGTGGAACGATTTTGTAGGGCAGCTTTTCATGGTTTCCATTGATGGCGGGCTGTCGAAAGAGCTTCCCCTTTCTTCAGGAGGTTTTTGTTCTTATTCGCCTGACGGCAAAAAGCTGGCTTTTAACCGTGTGTTCCGCGAATTCCGTACATGGAAATACTACACCGGCGGCATGGCCGACGACATCCGTATCTTTGATTTTGATACACAAAAAATCACTAAAGTTACCGACAACGATAACCAGGATATTTTCCCTATGTGGCGTGGCGACGACATCTATTTCTGCTCCGACCGCGACCGCACCATGAATCTTTTTGTTTTCAACACCAAAACAAACCAAACCCGTAAGATTACCAGCTACACGGATTATGACGTTAAATTTCCTACCCTTGGCGACAAAGGAATCATTTATGAAAATGCCGGTTACCTCTGGGTTTACGATTTTGGCACACAAAAAATATCCAAAGTAAATGTAAAGATTGAAGACGATTTTGTTACCGGAAGGGATAAACTGAAAGATGCTTCCAAGTTTATCAATAATGCCGACATTTCGCCGGATGGAAACCGTATTGTACTGGGTGCCCGTGGTGATGTTTTCACCGTTCCTTACAAAGACGGGATCACCCGTAACATTACCCAGAGTTCAAGCGCCAACGACCGTAGTGCCTGCTGGTCGCCGGATGGAAAATGGATAGCTTACCTATCCGACAAGAGTGGTGAGTTTGAAATCTACATTCAGAAACAGGACGGAAGCGAAGCCCCTGTACAGATAACCACAGGTGCCGATACCTATAAATTCAATATCCAATGGTCGCCCGACAGCAAGAAAATAATGTGGAACGACAAAATGCTCCGCCTACAATACGTGGACATCGAAAGCAAACAGGTAACGCTAATTGACAAATCTACCATATGGGAATTCAGCGATTTCAACTGGTCGCCCGACAGTAAATGGATAGTGTATTCCTGCCCCGAGCCAAACGACATGGCAAAAATCATCTTATACGAACTTTCATCCAAAACCAAGACCGAAGTTACCGACGAATGGTACAGTTCGTACAATCCGGTTTTCAGTGCCGACGGGAAATATGTGCTCTTTGTTTCGCAGCGCGATTTTAACCCTATTTACAGCAACACCGAATGGAACCATGCTTATGCCAACATGAGCAAAGTTTACCTTGCAACTCTTGCTAAGGCTACTCCTTCTCCTTTTGCTCCGGAAAATAACGAAGTGAAAACGGAAGAGGTGAAGCCAAATGCCGACCTAAAACAGGACAAAAAATCTGACAAAAAGGAGAAGAAAGAAAAGACCGATGCTGTAAGCGTTCCCGATGTAAAAGTTGACCTCGACGGGATAAAAGACCGCATCATTTCCCTGCCTATTGAAGCCGCAAACTACTGGAACATTTACTGTAACAACGACAAGGTATATTACGGCTATTATAAGCAAGGAGAAAAGGACCAATCCATTAAAATGTATGATTTAAAGGAAAAGAAAGAAACAAACCTTGGAGATGGAATGGACTTCACAGTATCGGCAAACGGTAAAAAAATGCTGGTGCGCAAAGACCAGGGATACTATGTAATGGATATGCCTTCTTCCTCCATTGCATTGAAAGATCAGGTGAAACTCACCGATATGAAAGTATGGGTAAACAACCGTGAGGAATGGAAACAAATTTACGACGAAGCATGGCGGCAAATGCGCGACTTTTTCTACCAATCAAACATGCACGGACTGGATTGGAAAGCCATGCACGATAAATATGCCGTGTTGCTTCCTTACGTAAACAACCGCAACGACCTGAACTACCTTATCGGCGAGCTTATCGGCGAACTGAACATAGGGCACGCTTACATCGGCGGCGGCGACCGCATCATGCCGGAAAGAATTAATACCGGCTTGCTTGGCGCAAAAATAAGCAGGGATGCTTCGGGATATTACAGAATAGATAAAATTCTTGCCGGTGCTAACTGGAGCAAAGACCTCCGCTCACCACTTACCGAAATGGGCATTGACGCTAAAGAAGGCGATTTCATCATTGCCGTAAACGGCAAGTCAACCAAAGATATGAACGATATTTATGCCGAGCTGGTAAATACCGCCGGCAAACAGGTGGAACTAACCATCAATAGCAAAGCCGAAGAAAAAGGTAGTCGTAAATCCATCGTAATACCCATAAAGGACGAAAACCCACTATATTATTATAACTGGGTTCAGAATAATGTTAAGAAAGTGAACGAAGCCACCAACGGCGAAGTTGGCTACATACACATCCCTGATATGGGCGTGGAAGGACTGAATGAATTTGTTAAGTATTTTTATCCACAGTTGGATAAAAAGGCGTTGATTATTGACGACCGCGGAAACGGCGGCGGCAATGTGTCTCCTATGATAATTGAAAGGCTGATGCGCCAGGTTACCCGTG